>DASVSK010000601.1:0-3406 GCA_036388135.1 Pyrinomonadaceae bacterium
GGCGGCGGCGGGCGCGCGATTCGCGCCCGCCGCCGCTCGGAAATTAAAGGGACGAAAGGCCGGGCGTGTTAGATGGGCGAAGTGCCGGAAACAAATCCCGACGCGGGCGGGCACTGGGGGCGCTACGGCGGGCGCTACGTCCCTGAGACGTTGATGGCCCCGCTCGAAGAGCTGACCGAAGCCTTCGAGGCGGCGCGGCGCGACCCCGATTTCAAGGACGAGTTCGACGCGCTGCTGCGCGACTACTCGGGACGCCCGACGCCGCTCTTCCACGCCGCGCGGCTGACCGAGCACGCGGGCGGCGCGCGCGTCTACCTCAAGCGCGAAGACCTCTCGCACACCGGCTCGCACAAGATAAACAACGCGCTCGGCCAGGTGCTGCTCGCGCGGCGGATGGGCAAGCGGCGCGTCATCGCCGAGACCGGCGCGGGGCAGCACGGCGTGGCGACCGCGACCGTCTGCGCGCTCTTCGGCCTGGCCTGCGTCGTCTACATGGGCTCGGAGGACGTGAGGCGGCAGCGCCTGAACGTCTTCCGCATGCGGCTCCTCGGCGCGGAGGTGCGCGAGGTCGACGCGGGGCAGCGCACGCTCAAGGATGCCATCAACGAGGCGCTGCGCGACTGGGTGACGAACGTCTCGGACACCTATTACCTCCTGGGCAGCGCGCTCGGGCCGCACCCGTACCCGCTGATGGTGCGCGAGTTCCAGAGCGTCATCGGGCGCGAGGCGCGCGCGCAGTTCGTCGAGAGGGAAGGGCGTCTGCCCGACGCGCTCGTGGCGTGCGTCGGCGGCGGCTCGAACTCCATCGGGCTGTTCCACCCGTTCCTCGCGGACGCGGGCGTGCGGATGGTCGGCGTCGAGGCCGGCGGCACGGGCGCGACGCTCGGGCTCCACGCGGCGCGGTTCAACCTGACGGGCGGCGGCCGCCCCGGCGTCTTGCAGGGCACGATGAGCTACGTCCTACAGGACGAGGGCGGGCAGATAGCCTCGACGCATTCCGTCTCGGCCGGACTCGACTACCCTTCAATCGGCCCCGAGCACGCGTTCCTCCACGACGAGGGGCGCGTCGAGTACGTCTCGGCCTCCGACGGGGAGGCGCTCGAAGCCTTCCGCCTGACCTCGCAGCTCGAAGGCATCATCCCCGCGCTCGAATCCGCGCACGCCGTCGCGCACGCGCTCAAGCTCGCGCGAGAGCTGAAACCGTCGCAGGCGCTGGTCGTCAACCTCTCCGGCCGCGGCGACAAGGACGTCCAGAGCGTCGCGGAGCTGGCCGGCGAGGAGACGGCTTGAGCCGCGCCGGCGGGGCGGGCGTGGGGCGCATCGGCGAAGCCTTCAGGAAACTCGGCGGCGCGGGCCGGCGCGGCTTCATCCCCTTCATCACCGCGGGCGACCCCGACCTCCCGACCACGCGCGCCCTCGTCGTCGAGCTCGCGCGCGCGGGCGCGACCCTCGTCGAATTGGGCGTGCCCTTCAGCGACCCCGTCGCCGACGGCCCCGTCATCCAGCGCTCCTCCGAGCGCGCCCTGCGCCGCGGCGTCGGACTCGCCGACGTGCTCGCAACACTCGCCGACGCGCGGCGGGAGACCGACGTCCCCGTCATCCTCTTCAGCTACTTCAACCCGCTGCTCCAGTTCGGCGTCGAGCGCCTCGCGGAAGAGTCGGCCCGCGCCGGCGTGGACGGCATCCTCGCCACAGACCTCGTCCCCGAAGAGTCGGCCGACTTTAACGCCGTGCTCGCGCGCCGCGGACTCGACCAGATTTTTCTCGTCGCGCCGACCACCTCCGACGCGCGCCTCCGCAGGGTCGCCGCCAGCGCCAGCGGCTTCGTCTACGCCGTCTCGCGCGCGGGCGTCACCGGCGCGCGAACCGACCTGAGCGGCGAGGCCGCCCGGCTGGTCGAGCGCGTCCGCGTGACGACGGATCTGCCCGTCGCCGTCGGCTTCGGCATCTCCACGCCCGGGCAGGTGGCCGAAGTCTGGCGCTACGCCGACGCGGCGGTCGTCGGCTCCGCCCTCGTCGCCGAGATCGAAAAGCACGCCGCCGCCCCCGACCTCGTCGCCCGCGTCGGCTCGTTCGCGCGCTCGCTGCTGCCCCCGGTCTGAGGGAATTTCACCCGTTATTTTCGCCGTCCGAAGGCGCGCTCGACTTGAAGCGGCCGCTGTCGTATATTGTCCCGGCTTCAGGACGGACTTCCGGCATCATCCCCGCCAGGGTGAAAAAAAACTTGTTTCAAGTGTGAAACACTGTTCCATTCTCGCGCCGTTTGTGGTAGACTCTCCGAGTCTTGTGGTTAAGACACAAATTTAAAAGCGTGAGAAAAGGGGACGAGAAAGACGTGGTAGCAAACATGGCTGACAGGCAGGGCGCAGACCGCGGCAAGGCGGTCGAAGCGGCGCTCGCGAACATCGAAAAGAAATTCGGCAAGGGCTCGATCATGCGCCTCGGCGAGCGCGAGGTGATCGACATCCCGGCCATCTCGACGACCTCGCTGTCGCTCGACGCCTGTATCGGCGTCGGCGGCATCCCGCGCGGCCGCGTCATCGAAATCTACGGGCCCGAGTCTTCGGGCAAGACGACGCTCGCGCTCCACATCGTGGCCGAGGCGCAGAAGACGGGCGACGTCGCCGCCTACATCGACGCCGAGCACGCGATGGACTCGGAGTACGCCGGGAAGCTCGGCGTCAACATCGAGGAGCTTCTCATCTCGCAGCCCGACTCGGGCGAGCAGGCGCTGGAGATCACCGAGGCGCTCGTCCGCTCGAACGGCGTCGGCGTCATCGTCATCGACTCGGTGGCGGCGCTGGTGCCGCGCGCCGAGCTGGACGGCGAGATGGGCGACAGCCTGCCCGGCCTCCAGGCGCGCCTGATGTCGCAGGCGCTGCGCAAGCTGACGGCCATCGTCGGCCAGACGAACACCTGCCTCATCTTCATCAACCAGATTCGCGAGAAAATCGGCGTCATGTTCGGGAGCCCGGAGACGACGACCGGCGGCCGCGCGCTGAAGTTCTACTCCTCCGTGCGCCTCGACATCCGCCGCATCGGCGCGATCAAGGACGGCGACCGCGTGGTGGGCAACCGCACGAAGGTCAAGATCGTCAAGAACAAGGTCGCGCCGCCGTTCCGCGAGTGCGAGTTCGACATCATGTACGGCGAGGGCATCTCGCGCGAGGGCGACGTGCTCGACCTCGCGGTGACCAACCGCGTCGTCGAGAAGTCGGGCGCGTGGTTCTCCTACGGCGGCGAGCGGCTGGGCCAGGGGCGCGAGAACTCGAAGACGACGCTCAGGGACAATCCCGAGATGCGCACGCGCATCGAGAACGACGTCAAGAAGGCGCTCGGCATGGCCGTCCAGGGCGACGAGGTCGAGGAGGCCGCCGCGGCGAAGGCCGACGGCAAGAAATAAGGA
>DASVSK010000602.1:0-3722 GCA_036388135.1 Pyrinomonadaceae bacterium
GCCCCTCAGAGTTTTTACAGAAGATTTGTCCGGGCGCTTCCGTCCTAAAGCGTCGTGTAGCCGCAGAACAGGTAGGCGTCTTTAACTTCGCCGACGTCCCGCGGGAACCTGAACACGCCGAGGTCTTGTTGGCCGGACGCGCCGAGCGACTCAAGGTCGACGTCCAGCACGCCGTGGAAGAGACCCGGCCACTCGGCGCTGGCGACGCACGCGACGCTCAGCACGTCCGTGTCGCAATCCTCTGCCGGGAGCCGACCGGCGCGCCAGCCGGCCAGAAACTCGACGACGTGATGCGCGCTCGGGTCGGCCCCGGGCGTCGCGAAAAGAATCTCCAGCCGCCGGACGCTTATCCTCTTGTTCGACGGCAGGTACGGAAACATGTTCCGCCCCAGTTGAATGCCCAGCTCCCGGCGGGCCGCGCGGTCGGGGCTGACGTCGGCGAACAGGTGCCACGCTTCGGGGAACTCGCGCCTGACGTCGAAGAAGCGCACCCCCGCGCCTGGCAGGTTTTGCTGCGCGCAGTCGTTGGCGGCCCGGCGAAGCCCCTCGCCGCCCTCGCGCGCCGTCAGGTCGAGGTGCATGACGACGTCGCTCAGCGTCTCCATGTCGAACTGGTTGTTCTCCGGCCGCAGCTCTATGCGCCAGCGGCTGACCGCGCCCGCGAACTCGAACGGCAGGTAACGTTCGTCGCGGAAGTTGAGTTCGAACATCCCCGAGTCGTTCTGCCCGCCGGAGGTCGCAATCGCCTCGGCCGCGGCGTACGTGGAGACGACGCGCGGGTCGTCGGGCGTCGCACGGTAGCCGTTCTCCCGCCCCTCTTCGCGGCAGCAGGCACGCGGCGGGTCGGCGAGCCGCGGGTCGACGCGGGTCTTGCTGCTCAGCAAGGTCAGGCGGCAGTGGACTCCGGTGTAAGGCCCGGCCACGCACGGGATGGTCAGCTTGACGTCCCTGATGCGCCGCATGTAGTGGCCCGGGTAGTCGAGGTCGAACATCCATTCGGGCAGCTCGACCTCGCAGTAGCCGTTCGTCCGCAGTTGCAGGAAGGCCACGGGGAAGTGCGTGCGCAGCGAGAAGTGCTTGGTCAGCTCGTACTCGCGGCCGTTCCCGTCGAAGTAGGACTTCTCCATCAGCCTTAGCGAGAGCTGCAAGCGCTCGCCGGAGAGAAGCCCTTCGCGCAGGTTGTCCCAAACCTCCTCCGGGATGAACTGCCGCGCCGTGTAGCCCTGCTCGAAGTTTAAGGCCCGCTGCGCCTTCCGCGCGTAGGCCAGCGCCATCTCGTACATCTGGTAATAGACGGCGGCGGTCTCCTGCTGCATCCACAGGTAGAGGTCGTGGCTGGTGAACTTGTCGCGCAGGAAGTCCTGCACCTCGGCGGCGTTCTCCATCTGCCGCCGGAGGTTGTTCAGCTCCCGCCGCGCGTTGGCGAGGCGGCGCTCGGCGGCGAGTATTTGCCTTTCGCCCCGCGCGATTTCGATGTCCAGCTCCTTGACGCGTTCTCGCCACTCGTCCTCCCGCCGCTCCCAGCCCGCCCTGGTCAGCTCAAGGTTGGCGTTGGTGCTCGCGTGCTCGGCGAGCGCGTTCATGATGCGGCCGACGGTGAGCAGGGTGGCTTCGGCCAACTTGAGGCCGACCGGCATGTGCGTCTGCGACACGGGGACGCCCGCGTAGATGTCGGGGATGATTCCCATGACGCCCGCGGCGATTTCGGCGATGTTGGCGTTGAGTCGAAACCCCTGGGAGAGGTTGGTTAAAAATACATACTGGCTCTCCCCGTTCTTCAGGCCGTTGGCGATGAGGTCGGCGTTATAAATCCGCTGCGTTATCGCGAGCTCTTTCGTCTTTCTGAGCGCCTGCGCCTCCCACTCCGCCTCCAGACACTGGTTTTGCCGTATCTCCAACGCCAGGTTGAGCAACTGCCGCTCGTGCATCGTGCGCACGGCGGAGAGGTATTCGGCGTCGCCTTTCTCGTAGGCGGCCAGCAGCGCGCCGCCCAGCGCGCGCACGTCGCCCGCCACCTCCTGCGCCTTCTGTATCAGCGCCGTGAAGCGGTAAGGGCTCTGCGGCAGGCACCAGTCGCCTTCGTCGGCGCACGCGTCGTTCGTAATCTTCCAGCAGTCGCGAACCTCGCCGCCGCCGAAGTAAGGCATGTCGAGGTTCGCGCGGCCGTCCTTCAGCCGCGCGGCGTTCAGGCATTGATGAATCAAGCCCAGGCGGTCGTCGACGCCCGCGTACAGGCACATCAGTCGAGGGTTGACGGGGGCGCAGTCGGGCTTGAACTCCGCGACGGTGCGCGGTTCCCTCCCCTCGTCTTTCGACGGGACGCTGACCGGCGCGGCCCCCAGAATCTTAGCCGCCGTCTCAAAAATAAGGCGGGCCTGCCGGAAAGCCTCCGGCCTGTTCTTCCGCATCAGCGCGTCGCCCCATTGCAGGAGCGTGTCCAGGTAGTGCATCAGGACGGCGCGGTCTTTGACCTCCGCGTCGGAGACGGGGTCGCCGGCGCAGCAGCACTCCGCCGGGGCGTGATGCTCGGACGGGTGGGGGTGCGGCGGCGCTCCGTGCGGCGTCGCCCCGTCCGGCACTTTCGCCGGGCAGATGACCCAGGTGTTATCGCTCAGCAGAGGGTTGTACAGAGACTCGTACCACTTCAAGGCCGACTCGAAGCGGCAGTGCGCCCTCAGGTGGCCGGCGACCGCCGCCGCCGGGCTGAAGGGCGAGAGCGGCGACAGGGGCGCGCCGGGCTCGTACCAGGCGAAGAACGGGTACGAGGCCAGGCCGCCGACCGGGGACGGGGCGGGCGCGCTCACCACCTGCGGCAGCACGACGGCCTCGTCCGCCGCGAGGTCGTAGCGGAAGCCCGGCTGCGGCGACGAAGGGTAACCGGCGGGGGTCTCGCCCCCCGTCACCTCGAAGTGAAGCGAGTCTCCGCCGCGGCCCAGGAAGACCAGTTGCGGGGTAGCGCCCGGAGTTATTCGCACGCCTTCGTAGGACTGTCGGGGCTGTCGGAATTCGCCGTTATGCACCCGGCACCAGCGCAGGTGAACCATCGGCTGTGAATTCCAATGCAGAAGGCCCGGGAGTTTGCCGGGGCGGTGCCAGTCCGTCTGCGGGTCGTCGTCGGTCGCGCCCCACTCGGCCACCTGTCTTTTCTCTTCGTAGTGCCGCGCGTCCTCTATCCAGAAGTAATACTCGTCAACCAGAGGCGCGTGCGCCTTGCCACACGCGGTACAGCAGGCGGACGCGTCCGGCGGCCCGCACTTCGGCTCGAACGTCGTGACGGCGGGCGGGACGCCGGCCGCGGCGACGCGGACGAATCTCGCGCCCATGCGGACGGCTGCTCGCAGCCACATCGGCAGGTCCGACGCGCCGGCGTTCTGCGAAGGCGCGAGCCACGTCGGGCGCGCGTGCCGCTCCGGCGTGCCCGACAGGCCGAGCCCTTCCCTCGCGGGATTCAGCAGTCCGACGACCGCAGGCTCGCGTTGTTGCAGGAGCGAGACGCCCGGACGTGCGGGCGGGCGTCCGCCGCCCGGGGGGGCCGGCAGGCCGCCCGGCTCCGGCACGGTCAGCGCCGCCCGCCGCAGCTCCGACTCAAGGAACCGGAACGCCTCGCTCTGTTTAGCCTTTTGCAGCTCGTCCCATTCGACCCAGTTCTCACGGTAGACGAGCCGACGCTTGCAGGCTTCCCAGGTGCGGAAGGTGGCGAAGTGGCGCTCCCAGGCCGAGAC
>DASVSK010000603.1:0-3292 GCA_036388135.1 Pyrinomonadaceae bacterium
GACCAGCGCTACATCCCCGAGGGCGAGGTGGAGTACTGGGAGCGGCGCGACCCGCTCGAACGCTTCCAACGCCACCTGATTTCGCGGGGCGTCGCCGCGGCCGGGAGGCTCGACGAGATAGTCGCCGACGTCCGCCGCGAGATAGAAGAGGACTCGGCCTGGGCCGAATCCTCCCCCATGCCCGAGGCGGAGAAGGCCGCCTACAACGTCTTCGACAACTCAATCGTCCCCCCGGCCTTCCGCCCGAAGTTGTTCGGCGGCAACTCCTGAGAACCAATGTCAACTGCGACCAGAAAAGAGCACAAGTCGGAACGCCCGGCGCGCGGCGGGGTGGTGACGTTCGTCGAGGCCATCCGCCAGGGGCTGTGGGAGGAGATGGAGCGCGACCCCTCGGTCTTCCTCATCGGCGAGGACGTCGGCGCGTACGGCGGCGCGTTCAAGGTGACGGACGGGCTGCTCGGCGAGTTCGGCGAGGGGCGCGTCATCGACACGCCCATCTCGGAGGCGGCCATCGTCGGCGCGGCCTGCGGCGCGGCGCTGATGGGGATGCGGCCCGTGGCCGAGTTCCAGTTCATCGACTTCATCTCGCCGGGCTTCGACATGCTGACTAACTACGCCGCCAAGTGCCGCTACCGCTGGGGCGCGGGGCTCGCCGCCGTCTTCCGCGGCCCCTGCGGCGCGGGCGTCCACTCGGGGCCGTTCCACTCCCTGAACGCCGAGGCGTTCTTCCTCAACACGGCCGGGCTCAAGATGGTCGAGCCGTCGACCGCCTACGACGCCAAGGGGCTCATCAAGGCGGCGATACGCGACCCCGACCCCGTCCTCTTCTTCGAGCACAAGAAGCTCTACCGCCTGCCGCGCCTGCGCGAGGAGATTCCCGCCGAGGACTACACGGTCGAGATCGGCAAGGCGCGCACGAGGCGCGAGGGGCGTGACCTCTCGGTCATCACCTTCGGCGCGCAGGTCTTGACGGCGCTCGACGCCGCCGAGGAGCTGGAGAAGGAGGGCCTGGACGTCGAGGTCGTAGACCTGCGCACGCTCGCGCCGATGGACAGGGAGGCGATACTGGCGACGGCGAAGAAGACGAGCAAGGTTCTGATACTGCACGAGGCCTCGCGCACGGGCGGCATCGGCGGCGAGATCGCCGCGTCGATCTGCGAGGAGGCGTTCGAGTGGCTCGACGCGCCGGTGGTGCGCGTCGCCGCCACCGACACGCCCGTGCCCTACTCGCCGCCGCTCGAAGAGTACCACCTGCCGCAGGTCAAAGACGTGCTCGAAGCGGCGCGCAGGCTCGCGGCTTATTGAAATAAGGAGGCGGTTCATGCCGAAGTTTCTCATCGAACGTGAAATCCCCGGCGCGGGCGACCTGTCCGGGGCGGAGTTTCAGGCCATCTCGCAGAAGTCCTGCGGCGTCCTGCGCGAGATGGGGCCGCAGATTCAGTGGGTCGAGAGTTACGTCACGGGCGACAGGGTCTACTGCGTCTACATCGCGCCCGACGAGGCGGCCGTCAGGGAGCACGCCGAGCGCGGCGGCTTCCCCGCCAACCGCGTCTCCGAGATCAGGCGCGTCATCGACCCGACGACGGCGGAGGGGTGAAAGCCGTAGTCAGTAGACAGTAGTCAGTAGACAGTAGGCTTCGCTTAACGGGTGCTGCCGCTTTCGGACTGACCTTCCGGCTACGAAGGTTCTTCTACTGACTACTGTCTACTGACTACTGTCTACTTTTCCTGGAGAGCTTATGGCGACAGAAGTGGTGATGCCGCAGATGGGCGAGTCCATCGCGGAGGGGACGATTACGCGTTGGCTGAAGAAGGTCGGCGAGCGCGTCGAGCGCGACGAGCCGCTGTTCGAGATTTCGACCGACAAGGTCGACGCGGAGATTCCCAGCCCCGCGGCCGGGACGCTGACGCAGGTGCTCTTTAACGAGGGCGACACGGTCGAGGTCAACAAGGTCGTCGCCTACGTCGGCGAGGCCGGGGCCGAGTCCGCGCCGGCCGAGCCCCCGAAGCAGGAGGCCGCCGCGGCCGCCGCGCCCGCGCGCCAGGCGGCCGTCTCCGCGCCGCCCCCGCCGCAGCCCCCGGCCGCGCCGCAACAGCCGCCCGCGCCGCAGCAGCGCGCCACGACGACGCCGCCCGCGAGCCCCGCGGCCCCGCCGCAGGCCGGGGCTTCGGCGGCGCAAGCCGCGGGCCCGGCGCAGGGCGCGGGCGCGCAGACGTCGCCGCCCGAACGCCCGAGCGCCGAGAGCACCGCGGAGGAGCTGCGCCGCACGCGCTCCAGCCCGCTCGTCCGCAAGATCGCCGCCGAGCACAACATCGACATCAAGCGGCTCGAAGGCACGGGCGCGAGCGGCCGCGTCACGAAGAACGACATCCTGAGCTACATCGAGTCGGGCTCGGCGCTCTCGCCCGAGGCCGCGGCCGCCCCGCAGGCGGAAGCGCCCGCGCAGCGCGCGCCGCAGCCGCCCGCGCCCGCGCCCCCGCCCCTCCAGCCCGCCGAGGGCGACCGCGTCGAGCCGATGAGCGTCATGCGCAAGAAGATCGCCGAGCACATGACGATGTCGCAGCGCACCTCCGCCCACGTCGCCACCGTCTACGAGATCGACATGACGCGCGTCCACCGCCTGCGCGAGTCGAAGAAGGCGGAGTTCCAGCAGCGCGTCGGGACGAAGCTCAGCTACATGCCCTTCATCTTCCAGGCCATCACGCAGGCCATCAGGCGGTTCCCCGTCTTCAACTCGCAGGTCTACGGCGACCAGATCATCTACAAGCGCGACATCAACCTCGGCATGGCCGTCGCGCTCGACTGGGGCTTAATCGTCCCCGTCATCAAGCGCGCCGACGACCTCTCCATCGGTGGGCTCGCCAAGGCCGCCAACGACCTCGCCGAGCGCGCGCGCGCCAAGCAGCTCAAGCCCGACGAGGTGGCGGGCGGCACCTTCACCGTCACCAACCCCGGCGTCTTCGGCGGCCTCTTCGGCACGCCCATCATCAACCAGCCGCAGGTCGCCATCCTCGGCGTCGGCACCATCGAGAAGCGCGCCAGGGTCATCACCAGCGACGAGGGCGAAGACCTCATCGCCGTCCGCCACATGGCCTACTTCGCGCTCTCCTTCGATCACCGCATCATCGACGGCGCTGACGCCGAGCGCTTCCTCTCCTACGTCAAGGAGCTTCTGGAGGCCGGCCAGTTCACCGTGTGACGGGAGGCGCGGGGCGGTAGGCGTCGCCCGGCGCGGCGGGTGGGTCGCCGTCATCTATTCGAGCAGCAGTCGACGCAAGCGGAGCGGGGGTG
>DASVSK010000604.1:0-4966 GCA_036388135.1 Pyrinomonadaceae bacterium
GGTGCCGTGGTCGGAGACGAGGACGAGCGCCGTCTCGTCGAGCGGCAGCGCGCGCTGGTCGCGGCGCAGCCGAAGAAGTGGACGAAGGAGGACGCCGACGCCGGGCGCGACCGCGAGGCGCGCCGCCAGTTCGCGCGGCTCAACTCCTGGACTTCGGACGAGCGCGAGTACGCGGACTATCTCCGGTCGCTCGCCAACCTGCTCGCGCTCGACCGCGCGCGCTTCGACCCCTCGGCCGTCCGCGTCGAAGACCTGATTCCGAAGGGCTCGATGGGCGACCACAACCGCCTCCACGAGCTTCAGAACTACGTCGCCGGCCCCGCGCCGGGCGGGCTCGCGCTCGCGCCCGACGGCTCGCTCGATCTCGAAAAGAGCTTCCTGCGCGTCAACTACTTTCAGCTCCTCGGCGACCTGAGCGTTCGCAACAACGTCCAGCCCGGCGTCGAAAACCGCCCCGTCGATTTCGCCGCCGTCCGCCTCCCCGTCGAACAACTGCGCGCCGCGCTCGGCCCCGGCGAGCGGCCCGACGAGGCCGTCTGGCTCTACGGCGGGCGCGAACGCCAAGCGCTCATCCTCGCGCGTGACGACGGCGGGAAGCTCAGGCTCCGCTACCTCCCCGTGGCGAACCTCGCTCAGGCGGCGGACGGCCGCGTCACCTTCGAGCGCGCCGGGTGGCGCGCCGGCCTCCCGCTCAAGCTCTGGGAGGACGCGCGCCTTAACGTCCCGCCGGGCGGCGGGCGCGCCCCCTGGCTCGAAGGCTGGCACACCGACCTCGAATGGCTGCGCGCGGCGCACCTGACCCGTTACTCCAACGCGGTCGTCGGCCTGCACGAGCAGTTGGCGCGCCACCGCGCGGAGGCGACCGACCCCGACGCGCCGAATCTTTCCGACGACGAGCGGCTCATCCGCCGCTTCCGACGCCGACAGCGCTTGCTGGTCGAGGCCGACCTCCTCGTCCTCGCCAACGACCACTGGAACTTCGACGTGCGCGGCTTCAACCCCGGCGGCAACCACGGCTCGTTCTTCCGCGTCTCGACACACGCGACGCTGATGCTCGCCGGCGGCGAGGGCACCGGCGTCCCGCGCGGGCTCGCGGTCGAGGAGCCCTACGACTCGCTGAGCCTCATGCCCACGCTGCTCGCGCTCACGGGCCAGACCGCCGACGGCGCGCGCCCGCTGCCCGCCCTCCGTGGGCGCGGCTTTCGCGACTTCCCCGGCCGCGTCGTCAGGGAGATTTTCGAGGGCGCGGACGAATCGCGCCCAGCCGCGGACGCCGCCGCGCCGGAGGCCGCACCTTGAGCGCGGCGCGCGGGGAAGGCGGGGCGGGCGGCGCGGCAGAAATCGACCGCGAGCGTCTGTTCGACGCCGAGATTCACATCACCGCCGACACGGGCGGGGACGGCCGCCCGCGCCGACGCGGCCGCCTCTTTTACCTCCAGCTCCTCGCCTTCCTCTTCGGCGCGTCGCTGCTCGTCCTGCTCATCCGCGCCGTCGGGCTCGACCCCATCTTCACGGCGCTCGGACAGATACATTACGGCTTCCTGCTGCTGCTGGGCCTCGCGGGCCTGCGCCACTGCCTGCGGACGCTCTCGATGCGGACGGCCGTCGCGCGCGAGCACCGGCGCTTCACCTTCTGGCAGGCGTACACCACGCGGCTCGCCGGCGAGACCATCAGCTTCTTCACCTTCACGGGCCCCGTGCTCGGCGAGGCGACCAAGGCGGCGCTCCTGCGCAAGCGCCTACCCTTAGCCTCGGCCTTGCAGGCGCTCGCCGTCGACAACCTGCTCTACAACCTCTCGGTCGCGCTCTTCATCTCCAGCGGCGCGCTCGTGATGCTCGCCACCTACGACCTCCCCGTCGGCGCGCGGCTCCCGCTCTACGGCATCGCCGCCGGGATGGCGCTCGTCTTCACGCTGGTCGCCTGGGCCGTCGTCGCCGACGTGATGCCGGTGACGGCGGCCGTCGACTTCTTCATCCGCCGCCGCGTCAAGGCCGACTGGCTCTCCGCCCGGCGCGAGAACTTCCGCCGCGTCGAGGCCAACGTCTACGACTTCTACAAGAAGCGGCCGCGCGCCTTCTTCACCATGTTCGCCTGCGACTTCCTCGCGCACGCGACGACCGTCGCGGAGGTCGCGGCCGTCCTCTGGATGCTCGGCTTTGAGCCCGCGCTCGGCGTGTCGTACATTATCGACTCGCTGACGAAGGTGATAAACCTCGCCTTCAGCTTCGTGCCCGCGACCATCGGGGTCTACGAGGGCGGCACCGGCTTCATCCTCCACACGCTCGGCTACGCGGTGGCGACGGGGCTGACCATCGGCATCGTGCGCAAGGCGTCGATGATCGTGTGGGCGCTGGTCGGGCTGCTGATGCTCATCCGCCACACCGCGCCCGACGCGCTGCGCAAGGCCGTCGAGCGACACCCACGTCTGAGGGGAGTTATGGACAACCTGGTTCTCGCCAACATGACGCACCGCCCGGCGCGCACCTTCGTCAGCGTCCTCGGCGTCGCCGTCGGGGTTCTGCTGGTCGCCTTCACGGTCGGGCTCGCGCACGGCGTCCTGCGCGAGCGCGGCCGTCGCGAGTCCGAGGTCGGCGCGGAGATCATGCTCCGCGCGGCGGGCACCACCGGCTTCGGCGGCGCGCAGCGCTTCCAGATGCCCGTCTCGCGCGCCGCCGAGGTGGGGCGGATACCGGGCGTGCGCGTCGCCGTCCCGCACGGGCAGACGACCGACAAGAGCGACGCCGGCTGGGGCGTGCGCGTCGTCGACGGCATCGACCAGGAGGCTTACGCGCGGCTCTCGGGGCTCCGCGTCGTCGAGGGGCGCGGGCTCGGGTCGGGCGACGAGGCCGTCGTCGACCCCGTGTGGAAGGAGCAGCGCAAGGTGAAGGTCGGTGACACGGTGAAGGTCTTCGAGCGCGACTTCCGCATCGTCGGCGTCTACGAGCCGCCCGGCGGCGCGCGCATCAAGATTCCGCTCACGACGATGCAGGAGAACGCGGGCAACGACGCGCACGACATGTGCACGAGCGTCCTCGTCTCGGTCAACAACCCGGCCGAGCAGGACGCCGTCGCCGAGCGCATCCACGCCGCCTTCCCCGAAGACCAGCTCATCTTCACGCGCGACCTGCCGGAGATGTACGCCTCTTCGGTGCCCGCGCTCGACGTCTTCATCGACGTCGTCGTCGGCGTCGCCGCCGTCATCAGCATGCTCGTCATCCTGCTGGCGATGTACACGACCGTCACCGAGCGCACGCGCCAGATAGGCGTCCTCAAGTCGCTCGGGATGTCGAACCTCGGCGTGGCCTGGATCATCGAGCAGGAGGCGCTCGTCGTCAGCGTGCTCGGCGTCGTGCTCGGCGTCGTCCTGACGCTCGCCGCGCGCTTCGTCGTGATGAGCACCACCTCGCTCACCGTCGACATCGAGCCGCGCTGGATGCTCGTCTCGCTCGTCATCGGGCTGCTCGGCGGCACGCTCGGCTCGCTCTACCCCGCGCTGCGCGCGGCGCGGCAGGACCCGGTCGAGGCCCTGAGCTACGAATAAAGTCGTGCCGAACCTTTCCTACATCTCCCCGAAGGCCGAGGTGCGCGCGAGCGCGATTCACGGGCGGGGGCTGTTCGCGGCCGAGCCTTTGGCGGAGGGCGAGCTGGTGTGCGTGAAGGGCGGGTACGTCTTCGGGCGCGAGACGCTGCGCTCGATGGCGGGGTGGTACCGCTCGGCCGAGATTCAGGTGGCGGAAGACCTCTTCATCGGCCCGCTCGCGCCGGAGGAGCGCGAGGGCTCGATGATCTTCAGCAACCACTCGTGCGACCCGAACATGGGCGTCCGCGGCCAGATAGTCTTCGTCGCGATGCGCGCGGTCGCCGCCGGCGAGGAGCTGACGCACGACTGGGCCACCACCGACGACGACGATTACGAGCTTGAGTGCAACTGCGGCTCGGCCGCCTGCCGCGGCCGCATCACGGGTCAGGACTGGCGAAAGGCGGAGCTGCGTGAGAAGTACCGCGGCTTCTTCTCTCAACACCTCGAAGATAAGATGAGGCGCGACGCCGCGCCGTGACTTTATTCTAAGCCGGACGCTCGCCGTCTTCGTGGCGGGCGAGTCAAAACCCGCCTTCAGACTTCTCTTCCCGCCCCCCGACGAAAGGACGACCCCCTTTGAGCACCGAAAACTCCCACGCCGAGCGCGAACTCCTGCTGACCCCGGCGGACGTGCGCCGCGCCGCCGAAGAGGGCGTGCTGCTGCGCGCCGAGGCCGAGCGCCTGATAGATTGGGGTTACGACCAGCGCTTCAACCGCACCCTGCCGCCCGGCCCCGCGCCCGAGCCCGCGCCCGAGACGCGCAAGGGGCTGAACGCGGTAACGGTCGCCTACTACTTCGGCGCGATGCTGATGATCTCGGCCTGCGCGTGGTTCCTCGGCGACAAGTGGGAAGCGCTCGGCTCGCGCGGAGTCTTCGTCACCGTACTCGTCTACATGCTCATCGCCCTCGGCCTCGGCCGCTTCCTGCGCGCGAGGGGCTACGTCGTGGGCGGCGGGCTGCTCGTCACCGTCGCCGTCTGCCTCGTCCCGCTCCTGACCTTCGTGGTCGAGGACATGCTCGGCCTCTGGCCGGCCGCGCGCCCCGGCGAGTACAGGGAATACTACCCGCGCGTCCACGCCTCGTGGATAGTGATGGAGCTGGCGACGATGGCGGCGGCGCTCGTCGCGCTGCGCTTCGTCCCCTTCGGGTTCCTCACCGCGCCGCTGGCGCACGCCTTCTGGTTCTTCTCGATGGACGTGGCCGAGTGGCTCTTCGGCGACTCGCTTTCGAGGGGGCAGCGCTGCTGGGTCAGCGTCGCCGTCGGGCTGCTGACGATGCTCGTCGGCTACGGCCTTGAGCGGGCGCACCGAAGGCCGGACGTCCCGCGCTCGGAGGACTTCGCCTTCTGGTGCTACCTCTTCGGGCTGCTGGCCTTCTGGGGCGG
>DASVSK010000605.1:0-4679 GCA_036388135.1 Pyrinomonadaceae bacterium
AAAAACAGGGCGACGCCGGGCCGCGGCCGAACGGCCACGCCTCGACCTCGCCGCCGGCCGGCACCGACTCCACGGTGCGCCCGCGCCGCGTCAGCGCGCCCTGAACCGACGCCTGTCGGCACACTAACGATGCGCCAGACCACACTTTTTGACGAAGAGGGAAAGGCCACAGGCGTCCGCGCCGAAAGCCTTCTGCTCTACGCGCTCGGGGAGTTTCAGGAGCGCGGGAAGCTGCTGGCCGGGCGCGACCTCCCCTTCGACCGCCTGCGCGGGGCCTTCCGGCGCGCGGCCGACTCGTTCGGCGTAGAGGAACTCGGAGACGAAGAGGTCGCCGCCTCACTCGCCGCACTCGGCGCTCGGGTTCGACGCGTCCCGACCTTCTTCGCCAAGCACCCTTTCCGCGTCGTCGTCCCCGCCCAGCTGGCCGAAAGGGCGCGCGCCTTTTTCATCGAAACGAAAAAGACAGACTAAAGCCGCCCCAGCGCGAGGAATGCTGTTTACGCGGTCGCGAGCCGTCTGTTAACATAGTCGCAGCTTTTCCCATTCACACACTTTCAAGCCGAAAATCAATTCGGGCGGGGTGCGAGTCGCCTAATGGTCGCGGACAGGAGTCGCCGTAAATTTCTGGGTACCGTCGGCGCGGCCGCACTCGGCACATGTCTGACCGGCGAGAGTTTGACGGGCGAGGCGCACGCGGGCGCGCAGGCCGCGGGGCAGGGCTCGCGGAAGGCGGGGGCGCTGCAACCCTTCGGCTTCGTCATCCACGGCGGCGCGGGGACTATCGAGCGCGGCCGCATGACACCCGAGCGCGAGCGCGCATACCGCGACAAGCTCTCGGAGGCACTCTTAGCCGGGTTCGGCGTGCTGCAAAAGGGCGGTGGCTGTCTCGACGCAGTCGTTGCGGCGGTTACGCTGATGGAGGACTCGCCGCTCTTTAACGCCGGGAAGGGCGCGGTCTTTACCAGCGCGGGGACGAACGAGCTCGACTCCTCGATCATGGACGGCCGGACGCTCAAGGCCGGCGCGGTCGCCGGTCTCAAGCGCGTCAAGAACCCGATTCTGCTCGCGCGGCTCGTGATGGAACAGTCGCCGCACGTGATGATGACCGGCGAGGGCGCGGAGACTTTCGCCTCGCAGAAGGGCGTCGAGCTGGTCGACCCGAAGTATTTTTTTACCGAAGAGCGCTGGCAGCAGCTTCAGCGGATAAAGGAGGCGGAGAAGAATCCTCCGCCGAAAAAGTCTAAGCTCGAAAGGGAAGCGTCGCCCTTTGAAGAGCACAAGTTCGGGACGGTCGGTGCCGTCTGCCTCGACCGTGCGGGTAACCTGGGCGCGGGGACTTCGACCGGCGGGATGACCAACAAGCGGTTCGGCAGGGTCGGCGACTCGCCCATCGTCGGGGCCGGAACTTATGCCGACAACGAGAGTTGCGCGGTTTCATGCACCGGCGACGGCGAGTATTTTATCCGCTCGGCGGTCGCGCACGACGTCACGGCCATGATGCGCTACGGCGGCAAGTCGGTCGAACAGGCCGCGGCGGCCGCCCTGGAAAAAGTCGGCAAGCTCGGGGGCACCGGCGGCCTGATCGCCCTCGACCGGCGCGGCAATTTCACGACGCCTTTCAACACTTCCGGCATGTATCGCGGCTGGATCGGCCCCGACGGGCAGCCGCAGGTGGCGATTTACAAGGACTAGCCCGCGCGGCCCGCTCCGTGGAGGCAGCCCGAAGGGGCGCGGAGGGGGCCGGAAAATAAGCGTTGACAAAAGCGCCCAGTTGCCGCAAATTGTTGGAAAATCGTTGAATTCACTGAAATGTTTGTTGACACGCGGCTGCGTTTCGTGTAAAAAAACGAGGTCTTTTAAGGCCCACAGTGGCGCTCATACCTGCTTTTATGAGACACCGCGCGGGCTATTCCTGAGACGGATTGGCGAGAAAAAGTAAAAACAAATCGTCTCAAGCGAGTCTTTCGAGTCTTTGCACCAAAGGCTTGCAGCGCGCTCTCTCAAAAAAAATTGACAGTTTCACCTACGGGAGGAAGAAGTAATGACTAGCAGAACTTGGAGCCGTACGCCCATCTCGCTCGCCCTGGCGTTCGCCATCCTGTGCACGTACACGATGGTCGGTTTCGCCGCGCCGCAGCAGGGGCAGACTGGCCCGACCGGGGACCTTTCGGTCGTCGGTGAGGTTTCCGTAAACGGCACGAGCGCCATCTCCGGCGCGACCGTTTTCTCCGACAGCACGGTCACGACCGCGAAGGGTTCGAGCGCCGTTGTCAGCCTCGGCAAACTCGGCCGCGTCGAGGTGCTTCCTGAATCGAGCCTCAAGCTCAGCTTCAACGAGACCGGCATCACCGGCATGCTCGATTCGGGGCGCGTTCGCGTCTCGTCTTCGTCGGGCATCGCCGCCAACATCACCACCAAGGACGGCGCGGCGGTCACGGACAGCAACCAGCCTAACGTCTTCATGGTCGACGTCGAGTGCGGCAACACGCTCGTCTCCACCCAGTCGGGTCGCGTCGAACTTCGCGCGGGCAACTCCGTGAAGCAGATCGCGGCGGGCGCGCAGGACACGGCCGGCACGGCCACCCCCGGCACGCGCTGCACCCGCTTCCAGCAGCCCGAGATGCGCGGCCTTTCGGGCGGCGCGATGGCGGCGCTCCTACTCGCGGCGGGCGGTGCGATCGCGGCGGCCATCATCGCGGCCACGCAGGACAACGACTTCAACTTCGGCGGCAACCCGATTGTCATCAGCCCCGCGCGCTAAAACCCCCAGGTTTCGCGGCTCAGGGCTCCGGTCGTGCTGAACCAACGTTCGAATTAATTCGACCCCACAGGTTTTGCGGGTCACGCGCGTTTCGCGCCGCGTGACCCGCAACCTTTTGTCCGGGATAATCTCCTGCTGAAGAACCCGCCGCAGGAAAGGTCATTTCACGGAAGATGCACATAGCGGTAATCGGGACGGGCTACGTCGGGCTTGTGACGGGGGCCTGTTTTGCCGAGTTCGGCACGTCCGTGACTTGTGTGGACGTGGACTCGGAGAAGATCGAGCGGCTCCGGCGCGGCGAAATCCCCATCTACGAGCCGGGGCTCGACCAGATCGTCGCGAAGAACGCGCAGGCCGGCCGCCTGCAATTCACCACAGACATCAAGGCGGCGGTCGAGCAGGCGCTCGTCATCTTCCTCGCCGTCGGCACCCCGCCGAGCGAGGACGGCTCGGCCGACCTCTCCTACATCGAGGGCGCGGCGCGCGACATCGCCCGCCACATGAACGGCTACAAGGTGGTGGTGACGAAGTCGACCGTCCCGGTCGGCACGGGCGAGCGCCTGCGCCGGCTGATCCGCGAGCACCAGACCGAGTTCGACTTCGGCGTCGTCTCCAACCCCGAGTTTTTGCGCGAGGGCGCGGCCATCGACGACTTCATGCGGCCGAACCGCGTCGTCCTCGGCAGCCGCGACGAGGCGGCCATCGCCATCATGCGCGACCTCTACCGGCCGCTCTACCTGATCGAGACGCCTGTCGTCATCACCTCGCTCGAAGCGGCGGAGCTGACCAAGTACGCCGCGAACGCCTTCCTGGCGACGAAAATTTCCTTCATTAACGAGGTCGCCAACCTTTGCGACCGGATAGGGTGCGACGTCCACGACGTGGCGCGGGCGATGGGGATGGACAACCGCATCGGCCGCTACTTCCTGCACCCGGGGCCCGGCTACGGCGGGAGCTGCTTCCCGAAGGACACGACGGCGCTGCTGAGCGTTGCCAGGGAGTACGACGGCGAGAGCCTGATCGTCGAGGCGGTCGTCGAGGTCAACCGCCGCCAGCGCCTGCGGATGGTCGAAAAGATCGAGAAGCTGGTCGGCGACCTGGCCGGCAAGCAGTTGGCCGTGCTGGGCCTCTCCTTCAAGCCCGAGACCGACGACATGCGCGAGGCGCCGTCGGTCGACATCATCGAGGCGCTGCTTGAGAAGGGCGCGAAGGTCAGGGCCTACGACCCGGTGGCGGTCGAGCAGGCGCAAAAAGTTCTGAAGGGCGTCGAGTACGCCGAGGACGAGTTCGCGGCGGTCGAGGGCGCGGACGCCCTCGTCTTCATGACCGAGTGGAACCAGTTCCGCGCGCTCGACATGCAGCGGGTCAAGGAGCTGATGCGCGCCCCGAAAATCGCAGACCTCCGCAACATCTACGAGCCCGAGCGGATGCGCCGGCTCGGCTTCGACTACGTCGGCGTCGGAAGGTGAGTGGAATTTTTGATTTGAGATTTTTGATCTGCGGTTTGAAGAGGCCGCCGGTTTTCTGCGGCCGGCCGGACGCCTCCGGCTAAATGCCGAGTGCCGAGTCCTTCAAATCCCGAATCGAAAATCCCAAGTCAAAAATTAAAAATTCCTATGGCTCTCTCTGGTACTTATCTGGTCACGGGCGGGGCCGGTTTCATCGGCTCGCACATCGCGGCGGCGCTGGCGTCCGCCGGGGCGCGTGTGCGCGTGCTCGACGACCTCTCGACGGGCTACGCCGAGAACGTCGAACAGGTCGGCGGCGACGTCGAGTTCGTCCGGGGCGGGCTGACGGACGCGGACGCGCTTGAGCGCGCGCTCGAAGGCGTCGAGGTCGTCTTCCACGAGGCGGCCATCCCGTCCGTCCCGCGCTCGGTCGAGACCCCCGAGGTGACGCACCAGGCTTGCGTCGAAGG
>DASVSK010000606.1:0-7559 GCA_036388135.1 Pyrinomonadaceae bacterium
CGGTTTACGGTTTACGGTTCACGGTTCACGGCTTACGGTTCACGGTACTTACTTATGGAGACGACGCGCGTCCTACTCGTGCGGCACGGCGAGTCGCAGGGCAACGCCGAGCGGCGCTTCGGCGGCCACTCGCCGACGCCGCTGAGCGAGCTGGGGCATAGGCAGGCCGAGGCGACGGCGCGCGCCCTGGCCGCCGAGCGCGTGACGGCCGTCTATTCGAGCGACCTCCTGCGCGCCGTCCAGACCGCCGCGCCGCTCGCGCGCGAGACGGGGCTCGACGTCAACGAGACGGCGGCGCTGCGCGAGCGCGGCGTCGGCCTGATGGAGGGACTGACCTTCGAGGAGGCCGCCGCGGCGCACCCCGAAGAGTACGCCGCGCTGCTCCGACGCGACTTCGAGCACGTCCTCGCCGGCGGCGAGAGTTACAGGCAGCTCCTCGACCGCGCCGCCGCCGGGCTCGACCGCGCCATCGAACTGAATCGCGGCGGGACGGTCGCACTCTTCTCCCACACCGGCACCATCTGCATCCTCGCCCTCCACCTCATGGGCGCGCTCGACGCCCCGCACCTGAAACCCGTCTGGCTCTCCTCCTCCAACTGCGGCGTCGCGCGCTTCGACATCCAGCACGGCGGCCTCATACGCGTCCTCGCCCTCAACGACACGCGCCACCTTGCCGGCCTCTAATCCGCCGCGGCCGGCCGACACGCGACCGCGCCCGACGTCGGCGACGCCCACGCGCGACGTGCGGGCTGCCGGGACGGCCCGAAAGGCGAAGGCCGCAACCCACCGTGGGTTGCGGCCTTCGCCTTTCATTAAAACAGCGCCCGCCCGCGACCTTAGCCCTTGATGTCGGCGACGACCTCGGCGGCCTCGGCGTCGAGTGGGGCGACGTCGGCGAGCGCCTCGCGTTCGTCGTCGGGCAGCGCGCGGCGTCTGTGGACGGAGCCGTCGGACTCGAAGATGTAGGCGTTGGGCGACTCGCGCATGATGATCTCTTGCAGGCACATCAGGCCGTAGAGCAGCGCCTCGGGGCGCGGCGGGCAGCCCGGTATGTAGACGTCGACGGGGATGACGCGGTCGACGCCCTGCATGGTCGAGTAGGAGTCGAAGGGGCCGCCCGTCGAGGCGCACGCGCCCATGGCGATGGCCCACTTCGGCTCGGGCATCTGGTCGAAGACGCGGCGCACGACCGGGCCCATCTTGAGCGTCACCGTCCCGGCGACGATGATGAGGTCGCTCTGGCGCGGCGAGGGGCGGAAGACGCCCGCGCCGAAGCGGTCGATGTCGAAGCGCGACGAGCCGGCGGCGATCATCTCGATGGCGCAGCAGGCGAGCCCGAACGTCATCGGCCACAGGGCGGATTTGCGCCCCCAGTTGACCAGCCCCCGCACGGGCTTCGCCCCCAACACCGGCGCGGCCACGTTCCGCCGCAGCGAGTTGAAGATCGAGTCGACGGTCGTCAGTACGATTCCTTCGGGGTGCTCAGCCATACTTTCGCCCTTCGCCCTTCGCCTGTCCCGTTCCCTTTCACGCCCACTCTAAAGCGCCCTTGCGCCAGGCGTAGTAGTAGCCGACGACGAGGATGCCGATGAAGACGAACATTTCGAGGAGCGCGAACTTCGTGAAGCTGAAGTCGTCGCCCATGAAGATGATGGCCCAGGGGAGCAGGAAGATGGTCTCGACGTCGAAGATGAGGAACAGCATCGCGACGATGTAGTAGCGCACGGTGAAGCGGTCGTGCGCCTCGGTGACGGGGTCGATGCCGCACTCGTAGGGGCGCATCTTCGCCTTGCCGTAGACGCTGGGCCGCACGAAGCGGCCGAGGACGACGGGGAGCACGGGGAAGACCGCCGCCACGGCGAAGAAGATCATCACCGGCCAGTAGGCCGTCAGTGGGCTGCCCACGCCCGCGCCGTTCGCCGCCGCGGGGACGTTCGCTTGCAGGAGTAACGCGCTCAGCATCTCTGGTCTCGCCTTCGGTTGGTGCGCTCGGCGTGTGGCGAAGTGAAGAACTGTGCGGATTCTAGGCCGCCACGTCCCGCGTTGTCAAAACCTTTCTGAGAGCGGTAGGCAGTAGGCAGTAGACAGTAGTCAGTAGAAATACACTCATGGCTTAGTCGTCCGGTAGTCGGCGTCAAGGTCAAAGAGGCGGAGCCCTACTGACTACTGACTACTGTCTACTGACTACTGCCTGCCGCGCAGCAGCGACTCCGCCGCTTCGAGCGCGGCGTCGCGCCCGGCGCGCAGGTCGGCGAGGGTGAGCGCGACCGCGACGTCGGGGACGACGCCCGCGCCCTCCAGCTCGCGCCCCGCGGGCGTCAGGTAGCTGCGCGTGCTGTAGCGGAGCTGGCCGCCGCCTTTGAAACTGCGGCGTCCGCCCTGGTTGAGCGTCGACCCGGCGGTCTGCCGCCCGACGACCGACGCGCGCCGGGTCTCCTGCATGAAGGCCGCGAAGGTCTCGGTCGCGCTCGCCGACTCCTCGTCGACGAGGATGACGACGGGCGCGCGGTAGGCCGCGGCGGGGCGGCGCGTGTAGTACTTCTGCACCTCGCCCGCGCGGTTCCTGAAGCCGCCGTAGAAGGTCTCGCGCGCGAAGAAGTTGCCGGCGATGTCGAGCATCACGCGGGTCTCGCCGCCGCCGTTGCCGCGCAGGTCGATGACGAGGCCGGGCGTCCCGCGCAGCTCGCCGAGCCGCCGCCTGAACTCCTCCTCCACGGGCGGCATCCACAGTCGGAACTTGATGTAGCCGAAGCCCGATTCGAGCCGCCGCGCGCTCAGGTTGGGGGCCTCGGGGGAGGCTTCGCGCGACAGCTCGACGGCGAACTCGCGCCCGTCGTGGCCGGTCAGGGCGAGCGTGCGCGGCATGCTCAGGAATCCGCCACGGAGCAGCGCCCCGTGCAGTTTCGACTTGAACAGCCGCTCGGTGGACGAGCCGGCGACGAGCGAGCGCAGGAAGGCGAAGTGCTCCTCGACCGGCTTGCCGTTCACCTCGCGCAGCACCTGGCCGGGTCTGACGCCGAGGCGCTCGGCCGCAGAGCCGGGCTCGACCTCGACCACCGCGACCCGGCCTTCGACCTCGCCGAGCTTGAGCCCGAGACCCCCGCCGCCGCCCTCGCCGCTCTCGCCGGGCAGGCGCGGATAAACGAAGACCGTGTGGCCGTCGCGCAGCTCGGAGAGCATCAGCTCGAAGACGCCGTAGAACTCCGCGTCGCTCCGCGCCGACTCCGCCCGCGGCCGGTAGCGCTCGCCCACCGCGCGCCAGTCCACGCCGCGAAACGTCGGGTCGTAATAATGCTCGTCGATGGTCTTCCACACCTGCGCGAAAATCTCCGCGCGGTCTTCGCGGCTGAGAACATTTTGCGCCGACTCCGCGCCCGCGTTCGGCGCGGGCACCGGGCGGGCGCAGGACGCGTGCGACGACGCGCAGAGCGCGAAGGAGAGTGTTGAGATTAAGAGGCGTCTTCTCACTTGTGAAGGTCGTCGCCGCGCCCCGCGAGCGTGGCGACGGCGTGGCCGAGCACGGGGCGGATGACGGCGAAGCACTCGCGCACGCCCTTCGGCGACCCGGGCAGGTTGACGACGAGCGCGCCCGAGCGCACACCGCACACCGCGCGCGAGAGCATCGCCGTCGGCGTCTGCCTCAGCGTCTCCGCGCGCATCGCCTCGGCGACGCCCGGCACTTCTCTCTCGACGACGGCGCGCGTCGCCTCGGGCGTGTTGTCCCTCGGCCCCAGCCCCGTGCCCCCGGTCGTCACCAGAAGGTTCACGTCCTCCCGGTCGGCCAGCTCGCGCAGGCGTTCGGCCAGCGGCCCCAACTCGTCGGACACGACCTCGCGCGCCACGACCTCGGCCCCCGCCTCGCGCAGCAGCCCCGCCAGCACGGGCCCCGACTCGTCCTCGCGCTCGCCACGCGCGCTCCGGTCGCTCACCGTCACGACTGCCGCACGAATCTGCAACGCCTTCGCCCCCCTTAACCCGCGGCCTGCGCGACCTCGTGAAGCTCTTGCAGGGAGTAGACCTGGAAGGCGGCCGAGTCCCTGCGCGAGGTGATGGCTTCGACGACGGCCTGCGCGCCGGTCATGGTGGTGACGCAGGGGACGTTGAACTGTAGCGCGGCGCGGCGGATGGCCTGCTCGTCGTAGTGCGAGGCGCGGCCCAGCGGCGTGTTGATGACGAGCGCGATCTCGCCGAGGCGTATCTTGTCGGCGATGTTGGGCCGCCCCTCGTTGACCTTGAAGACCGCCTCGGCTTCGAGCCCCACCTCGCGCAGTCGGGCGGCCGTGCCGACGGTCGCCGCCAGCCTGAAGCCGAGCCGCGCCAGTCGTCGCGCGAGCAGCGCGGCCTGACCCTTGTCCGAGTCGTTGACGCTGATGAAGGCCGTGCCCTCCGCGGGCAACTCGACGCCCGCGCCCGCCATCGCCTTGGCGTACGCCTCGCCGAACGTGCGGCCGACGCCCATCACCTCGCCCGTCGAGTGCATCTCGGGGCTCAGGACGGGGTCGACGCCGGGGAACTTCTTGAACGGGAAGACGGGCGACTTGATGTAGAAGCGGTCGAGGCGGCCCGTCAGGTCTTCGGGCAGCTTGAAGTCGGCGAGCGGGCGTCCCGCCATGACGAGCGAGGCGACGCGCGCCAGCGGCACCCCCGTCGCCTTCGAGACGAAGGGCACCGTTCGCGACGCCCGCGGGTTCACCTCCAGCACGTAGACGCGGTCGTCCTTGATCGCGAACTGGATGTTGATGAGGCCGCGCACCTTCAGCGCCGCGGCCAGAGTGCGCGTGTAGTGGCGCATCGTGTCCAGGTGCTCGCCCGCGATCTTGAAGGGCGGGAGCACCGAGGACGAGTCGCCCGAGTGAATCCCGGCCTCCTCGATGTGCTCCTGGATGCCGGCGACGACGCAGGCCGTCTCGTCGGCGAGCGCGTCGACGTCGAACTCGGCGGCGCGCTCTAAGAACTTGTCGATCAGCACGGGCTTCTCGGGCGAGGCGTCGACGGCCGTGCGCATGTACTCGTCGAGGCTCCGCTCGTCGTAGACGATAGCCATCGCGCGGCCGCCGAGGACGAACGAGGGGCGCACCATCACGGGGTACCCGATGCGCTCGGCGCAGTCGCGCGCCTCCTCGAAGGACGTGGCCGTGCCGTGCTCGGGCTGCGGGATGCCGAGCCGCTCCAGCAGCGCCCCGAAGCGCCTGCGGTCTTCGGCGAGGTCGATGGAGTCGGGCGAGGTGCCGATGATGGGCGCGCCCGCCTCCGAAAGGCGCACGGCGAGGTTCAGGGGCGTCTGCCCGCCGAACTGGACGATGATGCCCTCGGGCTTTTCGACGTCGACGATGTTCATCACGTCCTCGAACGTCAGGGGCTCGAAGTAGAGGCGGTCGGACGTGTCGTAGTCGGTCGAGACCGTCTCGGGGTTGCAGTTGACCATGATGGTCTCGAACCCGGCCTCGCGCAACGCGAAGGAGGCGTGGCAGCAGCAGTAGTCGAACTCTATCCCCTGCCCGATGCGGTTCGGCCCCGAGCCGAGGATCATGACCTTGCGGCGGTCGGTCGGCGCGCTCTCGTCCTCCTCCTCGTAGGTCGAATAGAGGTAGGGCGTGAAGGACTCGAACTCCGCGCCGCAGGTGTCCACGCGCTTGTAGACGGGGCGGACGCCGAGACGCTTCCTGTAAGCCCTGACTTCAAGCTCGGTGCGGCCCGTCAGGTAAGCCAGGCGGCGGTCGGAGAGCCCGACCTCCTTGAACTCGCGCAAAGCGTCCGCGTCGATCTCTTCGAGCGTGCGGCCTTCGACCCCCCTCTGTATCTCCATCACCTGCCGGAGCTGTTCGAGGAACCACGGGTCGATGCGCGAGAGGCGGTGAATCTCTTCGAGCGGCCAGCCCTGCCGGAGCGCGTAGGTGACGTAGGAGAAGCGCTGCGAGTTGGGGCGCGCCAGCTTGCGCTGCAACTCGTCGTGCGGCACGTCCCGCAGGCGCAGCGGTTTGACGGCTTCGAGCGAGCGCAGGCCCTTGAAGAGCGCCTCCTTGAAGGTGCGACCGATGGCCATCACCTCGCCGACCGACTTCATCTGCGTGCCGAGCACGTCCTCGGTGTCGCGGAACTTCTCGAAGTTCCACTTCGGAATCTTGGCGACGACGTAATCAATCGTCGGCTCGAAGCTCGCCGGGGTCTTCTTCGTGATGTCGTTCGCTATCTCGTCGAGCGTGTAGCCGACGGCGAGTTTGGCCGCGATCTTCGCGATGGGGAAGCCCGTCGCCTTCGACGCCAGCGCGGACGAGCGCGAGACGCGCGGGTTCATCTCGATGACGCGCACGTCGCCGTTCTCGGGACTGACGGCGAACTGGATGTTGGAGCCGCCGGTCTCGACCCCGACCTTGCGGATGACGCGGATAGCCATGTCGCGCAGCGCCTGGTACTCGACGTCGGTCAGGGTCTGCGCGGGCGCGACCGTGATGGAGTCGCCTGTGTGGACGCCCATCGGGTCGAAGTTCTCGATGGAGCAGATGATGACGACGTTGTCACTGATGTCGCGCATCACCTCCAGCTCGTACTCCTTCCAGCCGAGTATCGACTCTTCGATGAGCACCTGGCTGACGGGGGAGGCCGCGAGCCCGCCGCGGACGATCTCCTCGAACTCCTCGGGGTTGTAGGCGGTGCCGCCGCCCGTGCCGCCGAGCGTGAATGAGGGGCGGATGATGGCGGGGTATCCCGTCTCCTCGACGACCGCCTCGGCCTCGGCCCACGTGTGCGCGAAGCCGCCGCGCGGCATCGGCAGCCCCTCCTCCTCCATCGCGCGCTTGAACAGCTCGCGGTCTTCGGCGACGCTGATGGCCTCGCGCTTGGCGCCGATCATCTCGACGCCGCACTCACTGAGCACGCCCGCGTCGTCGAGCGCCATGGCGAGGTTCAGGGCCGTCTGCCCGCCGACGGTGGGGAGCAGCGCGTCGGGGCGCTCGCGCCGGATGATGGCCGTGACCGACTCGGCCGTGAGCGGCTCGACGTAGGTGCGGTCGGCCGTCTCCGGGTCGGTCATGATGGTCGCCGGGTTGGAGTTGACGAGCACGACCTCGAAGCCCTCGGCGCGCAGCGCCTTGCAGGCCTGCGTCCCCGAGTAGTCGAACTCGCACCCCTGCCCGATGACGATGGGCCCCGAGCCGATGATTAGAATCTTGCGGATGTCTGTGCGTCTGGGCATCTGACTCTGGGCTTCGCGCCGGCGGCGAACATTCCTTCCTTTACGCGTAAATTCGGGGCATTATACACTCCCGCCAACCCGCCACGAACCCGCCGGACGAGAGCCGCCACGCTCGCCGAAACGTTTGAAAACCGCGAGCAGTCGGCGTACCTTAAGAGCGCCGTGGAAAGGAACAACAACATGGCCGCGAACCCCGAGCGACGTTACACGCTGGAAGAGTATTTGGAGCTGGACAGGACTTCGGAAGAACGTCTTGAGTTCTGGAACGGCGAAGTCTTCTGCATGAGCGGCGGCAGCCAAGCCCACGACCGCATTCTGATAAACTGCATCGTACACCTCAGCGCAAAGCTCGACTCGTCGAAGTGTC
>DASVSK010000607.1:0-3882 GCA_036388135.1 Pyrinomonadaceae bacterium
GCGGCGCGCGCCGCCGGGGGGCGCGGGGCGGGCGGCGAGGCCGGCGGGGGCGGGGCGCTGACGGCGCTCACGGCCGCCGACCTCGCGCGCGGCCGCATCGACGGGGTCGTCGTCCGCGACCTGCGGAAGCACCTCGACGAGCGCGGCTGGCTGGCCGAGCTGTACCGCGGCGACGACGAGGCGTCGAAGCAGTGCCGCCCGGCGATGGCCTACGCCTCGACGACGCTGCCGGGCGTCCAGCGCGGGCCGCACGAGCACCACGACCAGGCCGACCACTTCTGCTTCCTCGGCCCCTCGAACTTCAAGCTGCGCCTCTGGGACAACCGCCCCGACTCGCCGACCTACGGCCGCGTGATGACCGTCTACGCGGGCGAGGACGCGCCACGCGCCGTCGTCGTCCCCAAGGGCGTCGTCCACGCCTACCGCAACGTCGGCCCCTCGACGGGGCTCGTCGTCAACCTCCCCGACCGCCTCTACGCCGGCGAAGGCCGCGCCGAAGAGGTCGACGAGATACGCCACGAGGACGACCCCGCGACCATCTTCCGGGTGGACGACTGAAAGCAGTAGTCAGTAGGCAGTAGACAGTAGACAGTAGCGCTCCGCGACTCGCGCGCCGCCGCCTACACGCTGACAGCCGTGCCGGGAAAGGTTTTTTCTACTGACTACTGACTACTGACTGCTGCCTACTGACTACTGCTTTATGAAAGTTCTTCGCATCATCGCGCGGCTGAACGTCGGGGGGCCGGCGCGGCACGTGGCGTGGCTGGAGGCGGGGCTGCGCGGGCGGGGCGTCGAGTCGCTGCTGGTCGCGGGCGTCGTGCCGCCGGGCGAGGACGACATGTCTTACTTCGCCGAGGGCCTGGGCGTCAGGCCGCACGTCATCCCCGAGATGAGCCGCGAGGTCTCGCCGAAGGACGCCGTCACGGTCTGGAAGCTCTACCGGCTGATGCTGCGCGAGCGCCCCGACGTCGTCCACACCCACACGGCGAAGGCCGGGACGGTCGGGCGCGCGGCCGGGGCGCTCTACCGTTACCTGACGCCCTCGGCCCTGCTCGGACGCCCGCGCCCGTGCCGCTTCGTCCACACGTACCACGGCCACATCTTCCACAGCTATTACGGCCGCTGGAAGACGCGCCTCTTCCTCGCGGTCGAGCAGGCGCTGGCGCGCGTGACCGACCGCATCGTCGTCATCAGCCCGCAGCAGCTCGACGAGATAAACGGGCGCTTCCGCGTCGGGCGGCGCGAGCAGTTCCGCGTCATCCCTCTGGGCCTGGACACGCGCGCCTACGACGACCGGGCGGCGCGGCGCTCGACGCTCAGGCGCGAGTGGGGCGCGGGCGACGGGGAAGTGCTCGTCGGCATCGTCGGCCGGCTGACCGAGGTCAAGAACCACCTGCTCTTCCTCGAAGCCGCCGCGCTCTTCAAGAGGCGGCGCGCGCGCGAGGCCGGGGCCGGAGGTTCGACCCGGGACGGCGCGGGGCGCGTCCGGTTCGTCGTCGTCGGCGACGGCCACCTGCGCGCCGGGCTTGAGGGGCACGCGCGGGCGCTCGGGCTTCAGGATGATGTAAAATTCGCGGGGCTCAGGGACGACCCGGAAAACTTCTACCCGGCGCTCGACGTCATCGCGCTCACCTCGCGCAACGAGGGGACGCCCCTGACGCTCATCGAGGCGATGGCGAACGCGCGCCCCACGGTCGCCACGGCCGTCGGCGGCGTCGTCGACCTGCTCGGCGGCGTCGCCGAGTGGGAGCTGCGCCGCTCGCACCCGTGGCAGGTCTGCGAGCGCGGCGTGCAGGTGCGACCCGGCGACCCGGAAGCCTTCGCCGACGCGCTCGCGCACCTCGTCGCCGACGGGGCGCTGCGCGAGGCGCTCGGCGCGAGGGGGCGCGAGTACGTCGAGCGCCTGTACTCGGTCGAGCGCCTGCTCTCGGACGTGCTCGGCCTCTACGAAGAGCTGGCCGGGGCCGGGGCGCGCGCCGCCGGGGACGAGTCGCGGAGCGCGCCGCGGGGGACGGAAACTCACGCGCAACGTCGCGTCTGAAAGTGTGCCGCCGCGTCCGGGCCGAAAGGGGCCGGGCGGCGGGCTCGAAAGGGGATAAGAATAGATTGCGAGTTCTGATTACCGGCGGTGCGGGCTTCATCGGTTCGCACCTCTCCGACCTGTACATCTCGCGCGGCGACGAGGTCTTCTGCATCGACGACCTCTCGACGGGCTCCTTCGACAACATCGCGCACCTCAAGGGTCACGCGCGCTTCCGCTACACGATTGACTCGGTTCACAACGTCCCGGTCGTCGCCGAGCTGATCGACCAGTGCGACGTGGTCTTCCACCTCGCGGCGGCCGTCGGCGTCAAGCTCATCGTCGAGAGCCCCGTCCGCACCATCGAGACGAACGTGCGCGGGACGGAGGTGGTGCTCGCGCAGGCGAACAAGAAGAAGAAGAAGGTGCTGGTGGCCTCGACCTCCGAGGTCTACGGCCTCTCGGCCGAGGTGCCGTTCAAGGAAGACGGCAACCTCGTGATGGGCGCGACGACGAAGGGGCGATGGTCGTACGCCTGCTCGAAGGCCATCGACGAGTTCCTGGCCCTGGCCTACTGGCGGGAGAAGAAGCTCCCGACGGTGGTCGTCCGCCTCTTCAACACGGTGGGGCCGCGCCAGACCGGCCAGTACGGCATGGTCATCCCGACCTTCGTCCGGCAGGCGCTCGCCGGCCGCCCCATCACCGTCTACGGCACGGGCGAGCAGACGCGCTGCTTCGGCTACGTGGGCGACGTGGTCGGCGCGCTCGTCGCGCTGATGGACAGGGACGAGTCGGTCGGCGAGGTCTTCAACATCGGCTCGGACGAGGAGGTGAGCATCATGCAGCTCGCCGCGCGGGTGAAGGAGCTGACCGGGTCGAAGTCGGAGATCGTCACCGTCCCCTACGACGAGGCGTACGAGGAGGGCTTCGAGGACATGCCGCGGCGCGTCCCCGACATCTCGAAGGTCGGCGCGCTCACGGGCTTCAAGCCCACCGTCACGCTCGACGAGATACTGCAATCGGTCATCGAGTACAACAGGAGCGGCCGCCCGGGCAGCGAGTGAGGCCGCGCGGGCCGGGGCACTCGACTTGCCGGAAGACGTTTAAAGGCTTCCGGCGCGCCCCGCGGCCCGCCCACGGATTTTCAGGTGATGCCTTTCAGCAGTAGCCAACTCGTGCCCGCGCTCGCGGCCTTCGCGCTCGCGCTCGCGCTGACGCCGCTCGTGCGGGCGTTCGCGCGCCGCTACGGCGTCATCGCCCGGCCGAGGAGCGACCGCTTCAGCAGCCGCCCGACGGCGATGATGGGCGGCGTCGCCATCTACCTCTCGGTGCTGGCGGCCTTCCTGCTCTTCGCGCCGCACACGCGCGAGGGTTGGGTCGTGATGGGCGCGAGCACCGCGCTCTTCTTCGTCGGCCTCGTCGACGACTTCCTCCACATCAAGCCCTACCAGAAGCTGATCGGGCAGGTGTTGGGCGCGAGCGCCGTGGTCTACTTCGGGCTGCTGCTGCCGTGGGGCTGGGGCGCGTCGGCCGCGATGCTCCTGACCATCTTCTGGCTCATCGGCATCACGAACGCCATCAACCTGCTCGACAACATGGACGGGCTGGCCGCGGGCATCTCCGCCATCGCGGCCGGGTTCATCGCCGCCAGCTTCGCCTCCAACGGGCAGACGACCGAGGCCGTGATGCTCTCGGCCTTCGCCGCGGCGCTCGTCGGCTTCCTCGCCTACAACTCGAGCCCGGCCTCGATCTTCATGGGCGACTGCGGGTCGATGTTCGTCGGCTTCTTCCTCGCCTCGACGGCGCTCCTGTCGGCCTCGGGCGAGCGCGGCCGCAGCTTCATCGTCGTCATCGCCGTCCCC
>DASVSK010000608.1:0-6047 GCA_036388135.1 Pyrinomonadaceae bacterium
CCCAGTTGGTGTCGAAGACGTGGTGGACGGCGTCCGGCGTCCAGTCGGCGAGGGAGCGTGTGACGGAGTCGGCCCCGGCGTTGCGGAGCGCCCTGTCGGGGACGGTGTTGGTGACGCCGAGCGTGCGCATGCCGGCGGCGCGCGCGGAGAGGATGCCGGGCGGCGAGTCCTCGACGACGAGGCACTCGTCCGCGCGCAGGGGGATGACGTGCGCCTCGCCGCGTCTGCGGTTGAGGAGTTCGAGCCCGTTGTTGTAGCAGGACGGGTCGGGCTTGCACGCGGTCACGTCCTCGGCGCTGACGACGACCTCGAAGTAGGAGGCGAGCGCGGCGCGTTCGAGCACGTGGTCGATCTCGGTGCGGCGCGCCATGCTGACCAGCCCGACCGCGTAGCGGCGCGCGACCGCCTTGACGAAGGTGACGACGCCGGGGAAGAGCGGCAGCTCGCCCTCCAGCAGCTTGCGGTGCGCGGCGGTCTTCGCCTCGACGATGCGGCCGAGCAGCTCGTCGTCCAACTCCCGCTCGGCGCGTCCGTAGGCGGCGCGCAGGAACGTCACGTCGTCCATGCCGAGCGAGCCGTAATAGTCGGCCTCGGTGAGCGTCAGCCCCTCGCGCCCCAGAACCTCCTGGTAGGCTTTCATCTGCAACGGCTCGTCGTCGACGATGACGCCGTTGAAGTCAAAAAAGACGGCCTGAATCATTAGACCTCAAGCAACGAAAAGTGTCCGGAATTGAGTAGAACGCGCCCATTGTATCAGGGAGTAGACGGTAGTCAGTAGTCAGTAGTCAGTAGAAACCCCATCGCCGTCGAACGTCTGAATACCGGCGTCAACTTTCGCAGAACGGAGCCTACTGTCTACTGCCTACTGCCTACTGCTTACTCCCCTTCCCCATCTCCTGCCGCAGCTCGGCGAAGAGGCCGGGGAGGCGCTCGGATTCGAGCAGGTCGAGGCGGCGCATGACCTCGGTGAGCGCCAGCTCGTTCTTGAGGTTGACCTGGAAGTCGAGGTCTGCGCGCAGGCGGTCTTTGTTACCCTGCCGGTTCTGCGAGATGAGGATGATGGGCGTCAGCAGCGCGGCGACGATGCCGTTCATCACGTCGAGGAACGAGTAGGGGAACGGGTCGAAGCCCTGGTCGTGCCGCCAGGCCGTGTTGTAGGCCACCCAGAAGGCGATGAAGGCGACCGTGGCCGCGATGAACTTCCAGCTCCCGCCGAACTCGGAGAGCGCGTCGGCCATCCGGTCGGAGAAGGTCTGGCGCTCCTCGTCCACCTCGTTGAGGTTGCGCGTCACGCGCTGGCGCAGCATGTCGTCCGTGTGGCGCAGCCGCTTCGTGACGGCGGCGAGCATCGAGAGCGCCACCTGCGGGGTGCGGCCGACGAAGGCGTCGAAGTCTTCGCGCGAGAGCACGGCGAGGCGCGCGTCCTCGGCGACGGTGGCGGTGGCCGAGCGCGGCTTGCCGTCGAGTAACGCCATCTCGCCGAAGAAGTCGCCGGCCGCCAGCTCGGCCAGCGTCACCTCGTGGCCGTCGTCGTCGTGGATGTGGATGCGGACGCGGCCGCCTTCGATGAGGTACATCGCCCCGCCGGGCTCGCCCTTGCGGAAGAGGACGCTGCCGGCGGGTCTCAGTTCGAGGTCGAGCAGCTCGCGCAGGCCCCTCGCCGCCTCGTCGTCGAGCGAGGCGAAGAGGGGGACGGAGCGGAGCGATTCGAGTGTCATCAGGGGGCGGCCGTTCTCGGGCATAAAGACTGACCTCACGCATGTTTTTCGGAGACTCCGAGGACTCGAAGCAGCGCGGAGATTAACACGAAACGGCGCGGGCGCGGAGGCGGGCTGCGGGGCGGAAGGAGAGGCGCGTCGGCGGCGTCGGGCGAGTCATTTACTCGCCGCGCGGGTGCGGCGCTTCGACGATTTCAGACACGCAGACGCGGGGGCGCGACCCGAAGTCTCCGGGCCGCGCCCCCGCGTCTGCGTGCCGAACCCGCCCCCGTCTTAGGCTCAGGCGGCGACCTTGACGTACTTGTCTACGACGCGCGCGAGCGCCTCCCTGCTGCTCGCGCCGACGACGCGCTCGACCTCGCGGCCGCCGTCGAAGAAGACTAGCGTCGGGATGCCCTTGATGCCGAAGCGCTGCGAGACCGCCGGGTTGTCGTCGACGTTCAGCTTGACGAAGCGCGCGCGCCCCGCGTACTGCTTCGCCAGCGCCTCGAAGGTCGGCGCGAGCGCGCGGCACGGCGGGCACCACTCCGCCCAGAAGTCCAACACCACCGGCACGTCCGACCCGAGCACCTCGCGCTCGAAAGTCCCGTCGTCGACTGCCGAAACATACTGGCTCATCTCTTTAATCTCCTGTTCCTGCCTCGTTCTCGAAACCGCGCTGCTCGACGCACGCGCAGGGGCAGTATGCGCCCCCCGGCGCGCGCCTTCAGTAATCCCGATTACAGGGACGGCTCGCGGTTACGCGGCCGCGCGTCGTAAACTGGAACGCCGCGGGCTCCGCGCGCATCCGAAGACTTGCGGGCGGATTTTATGAGCACGAGACCGAACGAAGATTACGGCCCAGACCTTTTCCAGGGGATGACCCCGGAGGAACTGCGCGAGGTCGAGCGCGTGACCACGACGCGCGACTTCCGCCGCGGCGCTGTTCTCTACACGCCGGGCGAGACGGGCGAGGCGCTCTTCCTCCTGCGCGAGGGCGCGGTGCAGATTTACCGCATGTCGCCCGAGGGGCGGAAGCTCGTCATCGCGCACCTCCTGCCGTTCAGCTTCTTCGGCGAGATGTCCTGCATCGGCCAGGGCATGTACGACACCTTCGCCGAGGTGACCGAAGACTCGACCATCGTCACGATGAACTGCGCCGTTCTCAACCGCCTCCTAGTGGCGAAGCCCGAGATAGCGCGCCGCATCCTCGAAGCCTTCGGCCGCCGCGTCCTCGAAGCCGAGCGCCAGCTCGAAGACACGGTCTTCAAAGGCATCCCCGCGCGCGTCGCCGCGCTGCTGCTGAGACAGTCGGACGGCGACGACGTCGACGGCCTCACGCACCAGGACATCGCCGAGCGGCTCGGCGTCTACCGCGAGACGGCCACGAACGCCCTCAACGAGCTGAAGGCCGCGCAGGTCATCTCCATCGGCCGCAAGCACATCTCCATCCTCGACCGCGAGCGGCTGGCGCGCATCGCCGGCGAGTAAACTCACGTCAGACATTCAAACGCCGCCCCGCCCTCGTCGAAACCCGGGCGGGACGGCGTTTAAACTCTTCGGCCGGTCTTTAGCGAACGCGGACGCGGCTGATGAGTCTCGTGTTCGTCCTGCCGTTCGGCATGTACCTGATCTGGTAGGTCTCGCGCCAGACCTGACGGCCGCGGCGGACGAGGCGCGTCTGCGTCGTGACGCGGACGCGGCTGCGCCTCCGGTAACGCCTGTCGTTCCAGACCTGAGCCGCGGCGGGCGCGGCCTTCGACACGGTCGCGGTCGCCACGGAGTTCGACGAAACGGCCGCCTTCGCCTCGGGCGTCGCGCCCGCGAGACCGACCGAAGCCAGAGTCAACGTTAGTGCCAGAAACTTCTTCATACTTCCCCCTTTTCTTCTCCCAAAAAAATTAAGCCGCACGGCTCCACGGCGCGTCCTTGAACGCCACGCGGGAGAGTGCGGTCTACTTCTTAAGACAGCAAATAGGGGGCCGCGGTTACACTTCGAAGGCGAAAAAATTCCCGCCGACCATTTTTCCGGAATTCGTGCGACGTGACGGATGAATCTTCGGCCGGCGCGCCGGACTTTTCTTTAAAAACGACGTCCCGCCGCACCCGAAGGAGTGGCGGGACGTCAGGCTCGCGCGGACTGTCCGCCCGCGAGTTACACCACTTTGTATTCCGAGTCGACGTCTTCGTCGGCGAAGGCGACGCGGTAGTTGAGCGACTGCTTCTGCTTGGTGATGAGGAGGTCGTCCTTGGTCTTCAGGAGGTCTGCGCGCGAGTAGACCGACAGCTCGAAGTTGAAGCCGTGCGTGATGGCGTCCTTCGGGCAGGCTTCGACGCAGAAGCCGCAGAAGATGCAGCGGCCGTAGTCGATGTTGTAGACCTCGGCGTAACGCTCGTCGACGCCGGTGCGCTCCTTCGGCGGTCGCGGGTCGTCGGCCGCGACGATGTAGATGCAGTCCGAAGGGCAGGCGGCCGCGCAGAGGTAGCAGGCGACGCACTTCTCGCGCCCCAGCTCGTCCACGTGCAGGAGGTGCTGGCCGCGGTAGCGCGGCTGGAGCGTGACCGGCTCGTCCGGGTACTGCACCGTCCACTTCTCCCTCGGGATGTAGGAGGCCGTCGTCATCATCCCCTTGATGATGGCCCGCGTGTTCTCGATGACGTCGCTGATGATGCCCATAGTGTTTTGGTAATTGGTGAATGGTGAACGGTGAATGGTGGAGCATCGCCGCCGCGCGCCGCGCGGGTCTCGACGACTATTCACCATTTACCATCTACTAGTCACTAAACGAACTCCAGGCGGCTGAAGAAGTAGGCCAGCTCTATCTGCGCGTTCTCCTCGGAGTCGGAGCCGTGGACGGCGTTCTCGCCGATGGAGGTGGCGAACTCCTTGCGGAGCGTCCCCTCGTCGGCCTTGGCCGGGTCGGTCGCCCCCATCAGGTCGCGCCAGGACTTGACCGCGCCCTCCTTCTCAAGGGCCATCAGGACGCACGGCCCCGACGACATAAAGGTTGTCAGCTCGCCGAAGAACGGGCGCTCGCGGTGTACTTCGTAGAAGCCCTCTGCCGCGCGCTGCGTCAGGTGGACGAGCTTCATCGCGCGCAGGCGGAAGCCCGCGTCGAGGACGCGCTGTAAGACCGCGCCCGTCTTCCCCGCCCGCACCGCGTCGGGCTTGATGATTCCGAAAGTGAGACTGCCTGCCTGCTCTGCCATCGTTCTCCTCAAAAAAGATGTTAGATGTTAGGTGCTAGATGCTGGAGTGGTTCTTACTAACATCCGACGTCCAGCATCCGACATCTCCTATGCCGACGCGCCGGAGCCGAGCGAGTCCTTCACCGCCTGCCCGATGTCGGCGGGCGAGCGGACGACGCGGATGCCGGCCTCTTCGAGCGCCTTCATCTTCTCGGCCGCGGTGCCCTTGCCCCCGGCGATGATGGCCCCGGCGTGACCCATGCGGCGGCCCGGCGGCGCGGTCTGCCCGGCGATGAAGGCGACGATGGGCTTGGTCACGTTGTCCCTGGCGAAGGCGGCGGCCTCCTCCTCGGCGGAGCCGCCGATCTCGCCGATCATGACGATGGCCTCGGTCTCGGGGTCGTCCTGGAAGAGCGCGAGCGCCTGTAGGTGCGTGGTGCCGACGATGGGGTCGCCGCCGATGCCGATGGCGGTCGACTGGCCGAGCCCCAGTTTGGTCAACTGCCCGACGGCCTCGTACGTCAGCGTCCCCGAGCGCGAGACGACGCCGACGCGCCCCTCCTTGTGGATGTGGCCGGGCATGATGCCGATCTTGCACTTGCCCGGCGAGATGACGCCGGGGCAGTTCGGGCCGACGAGGCGCGTCGGCTTGTCGGCGAGGTACTCTTTGACCTTCACCATGTCGAGCGCCGGGATGCCCTCGGTGATGCAGACGACGAGCGGGATTCCGGCGTCGGCCGCCTCCATGATGGCGTCGGCGGCGAAGGGCGGCGGCACGTAGATGACGGAGGCGTTGGCCCCGGCCTGCGTCACGGCGTCGGCGACCGTGTTGAAGACGGGGATGCCCTCGTGCGTCGTCCCGCCCTTGCCCGGCGTGACGCCGCCGACGACCTGCGTCCCGTACTCCACCATCTGCTTGGTGTGGAACGTGCCCTCTTTGCCCGTGATGCCCTGCACGACGAGCCGCGTATTTTTGTCGACGAGAACGCTCAACGCTCTTGCTCCTCAAGACCGGATTTTATTTCTTTGATTGAACGCGGAGTATACCACGCCGACGCGCCCCGCGAAAAAGCCGCCCCCGCCGCGGCGCGCTCACTCGATCTCGACGACGTCGCCGTACTGCGGCGCGTCCACGCGCCAGCCGAAGTGGTCGCGTATGTG
>DASVSK010000609.1:0-2144 GCA_036388135.1 Pyrinomonadaceae bacterium
AGGTTTAATCCAGCGATGAGGGTCTCTGCTCAAACGCGCGCGAGAGTATGCCAGCTCCGCCTGTATGATGCTGCGCCAGAGCCAAAGGGGGCGGCCAAAAAAGGTGGGACGGCCGCCCCCGTCCCACTTGTGAAAAGTCCTGCCCTGAAGTTTGTAGTAACTTCGCAGGTATCTGACCGACTGACGCCCCTTCGGAATCCAGTGCTCGACCGCCGCATCCGGCACCCACCAGCCCGTACCTCCCGTCTCTAGAATCGCACGGATGACGGCCGTCTCCTCGCCGAGGGCGCCACCGCCCCGCCTCCTGCCGAGGTTCGGGTCGTAGGGGAACAGCCTCTGCTCTCGGGCGCGTATGACGAAGTTCGCGCCGTAGGGCAACTCGTCGCCGAGCTCGAACGGTTCATCGCCGAGGTCGCGGGCGGCGAACGCCGCACTGATGTCTTGCCAGGCGGCCGACAGCCAGGGCGGTGGCGTGCCCTCGAATCGGGGCCGCACAGGTCCCCCGAAGACCGCGGCTTGGGGGCGCTGCTCGACCGCCCGCCCGTAAGCCGCCAGCCAGTCTTTGTTGACCAGCACGTCGTCGTCCGTCCAGACGAGATAGTCGCCCGTGGCGTGCCTCACCGCGGCGTTGCGCGCGTGTGAGAGACCCGGTTTCGGCTCGAAGGCGTTGCGAATGGGTAGCCGCCCCGCGAACGCGGCCAGGACCCTCTCCGTGTCGTCGGTGCTGTCGTTGTTGACGACGACGACCTCCCACGCGCCACCCGGGTCTCGGATGTGCGTGAGCCGCTCAAGAACCCCGGAGAGCAAGGGGGCCCGGTTCCAGGTGCAGATGGCGACCGTGAATCTCATGTCAACAGGCTGGCCCCGCTCAGCCCCTCCGGCAGCGGCTCGCGCAGCAACTCTATCAGCGTGGGCACCACGTCAAACGAACTCCGCACGCCCCTGTCGCCGGCCTCCAGTCCGGCGTTACTGACGTAGGCCATCCCGAACGGGCCGGTGTGGCCCCCGGGCCGCCGAAAAGGTACGGGCCCGATGCGACCCAATGTAGGGTGGTCGAGGGCACAGAAGGTTCCGTTCCACACCACAACCATGTCCGACTCCGTCGGCCCCAGCGTCAGCGGGTCGCGGCCACATGTCCGCTCGACGCGGCTGACGACTTTGTCGCCGGTCGCCGGGTCGCGGCACGCGCCCAGAAGTGCTTCGATCTCGTCACAACGCGCCTCATACTCCGAGACGGGGATCAGCCCCCCGGACTCTCTCCCCGAGACGTTGATGCGGACGCGCCCGTCGTAGAAGGACGGCAGGGCGAAGGCGGGCATCGAGCGCCAGTGCGGCTGGTAGAGGGTCGCGGGAATCCAGCCCACCGAGCGCCGCAGATATGAACCGTCCGCCGGTTCGGGCTGCGCGCGGAGTCGCGGCCCGAACCGGCGGACGATCTTTTCGAGACCCGCAAGAAAGGGGCGCGCCGCGGAGCGGCGTGCGGCCGGGGGAGCGTCTGCGGGAAAGCCCGCGTGGACGGCCGCCGCCCAGTCCTGCTGCTCGCCCAGCAAAGGCACCGCTGCCGGGTCCGCCCACGCGTCCTGTGGCCGGAGAAGTGGGCGGCCGAAGGCGTGCCTGTACATCAACTCCGGCAGGAGCACCATGCTCGCCGTGTCGGAGTGGTTCGGTCCCATGCCGCCCATCGAGAAGACGACCAGCGCCGCGTCCGGGAAGTCGGCCGCGAGTTCTCCGACGAGTCGGTCGACGCCGCGATACACGGCGAGCAGCCCTTCGCGGGCCGGCTTCGCGGAGGGCATTTTGTGAAGCGGGTGCGCGGGGTCGACGCCGTGCCAGAGTCCCTCGATTGCGGAGTGAGGCTCGCTCACGACTACCAACGCGAGGTCCCAGTCCGTGAGGCGCTCGCCGAGTAGCCAGCGCGCGGCCTGCGCGCGCCGCGAGACGGCCAGCGCGAGCGCCTCCCCCATCTCCCTCGCTCGCTCCTCCGAAGCCCACACGATGCCGTAAATCCACTCCTCGGCCGGGTACTTGCCGAAGCGCGCCTCGAACTCTGGAAGCAGGACGTCGGGGCGGGCCGCGTTCGGAATGCCCGGGTCATGTGCGCCCCAGCCCACAACCCCCCGCACCTGCGGGGCCCGCGCGAGGTC
>DASVSK010000610.1:0-5544 GCA_036388135.1 Pyrinomonadaceae bacterium
GCGCGCCGCGGACGACGCCGGGTGGAGCCCCGGCGTCGGGCAGATCGTCGGCCTGGTGCTCTGCGTGATACTGGCGCTGGCGGTCATCATCCTCGGCGTGACGACGGGCATCGGCTTCGTCTTCGCCATCCCGCTCGTGCTGCTCGCGGTCGTCGTCGCGGTCGTCCTCTTCCGGGGGAAGCCGCGCACGGTCTCGACCGTCTGCCCCGACTGCAACGCGCGCGTGGACGCCCCGGCGCACATCGCGGAGTTCAACTGCCCAGCGTGCGGCAGCCGGCTGGAGGTCGGCGCGGGCGGCGACGTGCGCCGCCTGGCCTGAAGTCGCGCCGGGCTACGTCTTCGATTTCAACTTGAACGAACACACAGAAGCGGGAGGGCTTAAAAGAGATGAGCGCAGACAGCGGCGGTAAGAACCAGGGCGACAGCGGGCACGTCGGCGGGACGCGCCAGAAGGGCGGCGCGGGCGCGCGCGGCCAGTCGGGCGCGAAGAGCGAGGGCAAGGGCACGGGCAACAAGAGCGAGGGCGACGGCAAGAAGAGCGGCAAGCCCGGCGGCGAGCGCCACCACTGAAACGTTGAACGCGGGACGTCGAACGACGAACTGAAGGGGTAGAACCTTATGGGCGAAGGAACGAAGCAGGATAACGACAAGGGAATCGGCGAGGGCAACCTGCGCGGCGAGCGCGGCGCGCCCCCTTACGCCGACCGCGCCTACGCGGGCGAGAGCGAGCCGGCCGGAGACCTCGGCCCGAGCCAGGAGGGGACGGCCGGCGGCACGAACATCTCTTCGCAGGGCGGCGCGGCCGAGAGCAGCAAGGCGGGCGGAAACAGCGGCGGCTCCGGCGCGCAGGGGCACGGCTAAACGCGCCGCAGACCACTGACAAAGAGCCCCGCCGCGGAACTGTTTTCGCGGCGGGGCTCCCGTTTTGCGCGACACCCTTTTGAGACCGGCTAGCGGGTCGACGAGCCTCTGAAGCGCGGCGTTCCCGGTGACGTTCTACGAAGCCGGCCCCCTGGCCTCGACCTCGACGAGTCGGCTGCGGCCCCCCACCGCGTTGTGGACGACGACCCGCACCTTCGTCGTCGTCACCTGCGGGAACGTCACCTTCCTCCACACCAGGCCGTTGCCCGTCACCGCGCCGCCCGGCACCGTCACCCACTGCGCCCCGTCCCAATACTGCACCTCGAAGGCGGTCACGCCGTACTTCGTGAAGGCCGTCCGCTCCGTCGGCTCGACGGGTGAGGCGTAACCGTCCTGCAAGGAGAAGACCCCGACCTCGTCTATCTTCCTCGCCCCGGCGAAATCCACCTGCACCCAGTCGGGGTACGAGTTATTCGTCGCGTCGCGCCAGCCCCCGCCGTGCTCCCAGTTGAGCCCCTTGCGGTCTCCGTTAATCACACCCGCGGGGGAGAAGTCCATGCCCGGCAACTCCGCCTGCGTCGTCGTCGACGAGGCGGTCGCCACGCCGCCGACCGCGGCCGCGGCGAAGTTGACCCTCGCGGCGGCGGGCGGCGGAGTCGTCGCCGCCATCCTGCCCCAAGCCTCGACCTCGACGAGGCGTGAGCGGCCGGCCAGCGCGCTGTTGACCACCACCCTCACCTTCGTCGTCGTCACCGCCGGGAAGGTCAGTCTGCGCCACACGCCGCTGTTGTTGGTGACGACGCCCCCCGGCACCGTGACCCAGCCGGAGCCGTCCCAGTACTGCGCCTCGAAGGACGTCACGCCGTACTTCGTGAACGTCGTCTGCTCGGTCGGCTCTGAGGGGGAGCCGTAGCCGTCTTGCAGCGAGAAGACGCCTATCTCTTCGACGGCCGTCGGGGCCGCGAAGTCGACCTGAAGCCAATCGGGGTACGCGTTATTCGTCGCGTCGCGCCAGCCCCCGCCGTGCTCCCAGCTCAAGCCCTTGCGGTCGCCGTCGGTGACGCCCGCGGGCGAGAAGTCGAGGCCGGGCAGCTCCGCCTGCGTCGTGGTGGATGACGCGGAGGCCACGCCGCCGTTAGACGCGAGCGCGGCGTTAACCCTCGTCCCGGCGGGCGGCGGCGTCACGCTGTCGGCGACGCCCCACGCCTCGACCTCCACCAGCCTTGAGCGGCCGGCCAGCGCGTTGCGCACCATCACGCGCAGCTTAGTCGTCGTCACGGCCGGGAAGGTGAGCTTTCTCCAGACTCTGTCGTTGCCCACCACCGAAGCGCCGGGCACGGCCGCCCAGGCCCCTCCGTCCCAGTACAAGAGGTCGAAGGCGGTGACGCCGTAACGCGAGAAGACCAACCCCTCGGTCGGCTCCGCGGGCGGGGCGTAGGAGTCCTGCAAGGAGAAGACGTCGACCTCCGAGATGCTCTTCGCCCCGTTGAAGTCGACCTGCACCCAGTCGGGGAACGAGTTGTTAGTGGCGTCGCGCCAGCCGCCGCCGTGCTCCCAATTCAGGCCCTTGCGGTCGCCGTTAATCACGCCCGAGGGCGAGAAGTCGAGGCCGGGCAGCTCCTGCTGCGTCGTCGTCGACGAGGCCGTGGCAACGCCGCCGTTCGAGGCCAACGCGTAGTTCGTCAACTGCGGCGCGGACCCCGGCGTCCCCGTGAAGTCCGCGAAGTTTTGATTCTGGCTCAGGTACGCGTAAGCGCGGCTCGGCGGGTCGAACGAGACGTTGTTGGCCGAGGCGGTCACCGTGTAGTCGCGGCAGCCCGCGACGCTCGGGAAAGAGTAGTCCCCCTGGCCGTTCGTCGTGGCGGTCGACTCCCCCTGCGCGCCCGCGAGCTTCACCGTCACGCCGCCGAAGCCCTGGTCGGGCTTGTTGCTGACCGTCACGCGGCCGCCGACCGAGAAGGTGGTGACGCCGCCCGTGAAGTCGACCGTCCCGTCCGACGACAGGTTAGCGACCGTGTCGTTCTGCGTGGTGAAGGGGACGCAGGGCGAGTAGGCCGTCAGGCTGTAGCCGACGCCCGCGCGCAGGCCGTCGAAGGAGTAAGTTCCGTCGGCGGAAGTTTTCGTCCGCGCCCTCGCGCCCCCGAAGATGTTGACGTCCACGCCGGCCAGCGGCGAGCCGTCGCCGCCCGTCACGCGCCCGCTTATCCGGTAGGTGACTTCGTCTTCGCCGACGTGAATCTTCGAGACGAAGGCGTCGCCCTGGCCGTTGCGCGTCCTGCGCAGAGCGCCGGCCGTCGTCGGGAAGCCGAGCGAGGACGTGCCGCCGACGACGTAGGCGTCGCCCGCGCCGTCCACGGCGACGGCGTAGCCGTTCTCGTTCTTCGAGCCGCCGAGGTAGGTCGAGTAGACGAGCGCGGAGCCCTGCGGGGCGAGTTTGGTGACGAAGGCGTCGGTGGAGGGGCCGCCCGGCATCCCCTGCACGGCGTTACGGACGGGGAAGAAGTCCGAGTTCGTACCGCCCGTCACGTAAGCGCTGCCGGCGGCGTTGACGGCGATGCCGTGCGCCGACTCGCTGGCGTCGCCGCCGAGGTAGGTCGAGTAGACGAGCGCGGAGCCGTCGAGGCTGAGCTTCGTCACGAAGGCGTCGTGAATCATCTCGGTGTTGGCGAGCGCGGGCTGGAAGGCGTTCACCACGGGGAAGTTGACGGACGCCGTCCCGCCCGCGACGTAGGCGTGGCCCGCCGGGTCGAGGGCGATGTCGCTGCCCGAATCGCCGTAGCTCCCGCCCAGGTAGGTCGAGTAGACGAGCGCGTCACCGGCGGCGTTGAACTTCGCCACGTAGGCGTCGCCCTCGTAGGCGCCGAGGCCGGCGAAGCCCCGCTGGAAGGCGTTCGGCGTCACGGGGAAGTCGGTGGTCTGCGTCTCGCCGACGACGTGCGCGCGCCCCTCGGCGTCCACGGCGATGTCGAAGGCGTTGTCTAAGCCCGACGCGCTGACGAGTCCCGAGGGGCTCGGCTCGAAAATGGCCGTGCCGCCGAAGTAGGTCGAGTAGACGAGCGCGCCGCCCCGCGCGTCGAGCTTCGTCACGAAGGCGTCGCGGTCGCCGCGCCTCGCGGGCTGGAGCGGGTTCATCAAGGGGAAGTTGTCGGAGCGGGTCGAGCCCGTCACGTAGGCGTTCTGCGCCGCGTCGAGCGCGACGCCGTAGGCGACCTCGGCCGAGGCCCCGCCGAGGTAGGTCGAGTAAAGAAGCGCCGTGCCCGAGGCGTTCAGCTTCGCCACGAAGGCGTCGCCGCCCAGCCCGGGCGCGGAGCCGCCGAAGGCGGGCTGGGTCGCGCCGGACGTGACGGGGAAGTCGTCCGAGAAGGTTCCCCCCACGACGTACGCGTTGCCGCCCGCGTCCACGGCGATGTCGTAGCCCTGATCCGTGTCGCGCCCGCCGAGGTAGGTCGAGTAGACCAAACCCGTGCCCGTCGCGTTGAGCTTCGTCACGTAGGCGTCGTAGTTGAAGCCGCCGAAGGTCGTCTGGGCGGCGGCGGCCGTGGTGGGAAAGTCCGTCGAGATGGTCTCGCCGGTGACGTAAGCGTTGCCGGCGGCGTCGATTGCGATGCCGTGCGCCGTGTCGTTGCTCGCGCCCCCGCCGAGGTAGGTCGAGTAGGCGAGCACGGGGTCGATGACGAGCGGCCGGGCCGGGTCATGCGGGCCGACCTCGAAGCCGACCTCTCGCCTCCCCCTCGGGACGTAGCGCGCGGCGACTTCGACGCGGCGGCCGTCCGCCTCCTCCTGATAGGCGAAGGGCTTGCGCTGGCGAACCTCGCCGCCCGCGGTGCGGAGCAGAAGGTCGCCCGACGCGTCCACGCGCAGCCGCGTCTGCCCCTCGAAGGCGAGGCGGATCGCGCGCGGGTCTCGGCCGGGCGCGAGTCGGAAGTCGTATTCGAGCTGCCGCTGGTTGCCGTAGTAGACGAGGTCGATGCCTTCGTAGACGCCTCTGTACTCGACGCCCGAGAAGGACTTTACGCCCGTGCGCCAGGCGGCCGGGTTCGCGCCGCGTAGATAGTTGGCCGTGCCGGGCAGCCCGCCCACGCCCGCGACTTCGGGGGCGGGGCGCGCGCCGACGAGCTTCATGCGCAGGACGGAGGTGCGACCGGGCGCGCCGCCCGCGGCGGCGTGGCGCAGCGCAAGCACGGCCCCGCCGCCCTTGAGGAAGAGGGCGTAGCCGTGGCCGCGCGAGATGAAGTCGACGCCCGCCTCCGCCTGCCCGACGTTGGGCTCGAAGCGTAGCGGGAGCCGGCCGTAGTCATCCCGCGCGCGTGCGCGCGTCGCCTCGGCCGCGTGTGCGGCGGGCTTACCCGAAGCGGAGACGGTCGGACTTGAAGTAGAGACGTACGAGGCGGCGTCGGCCGCCTCGTACGCGAACGGCGCGAGCAGGGACGCGAGGCATGCGAGCGCGAGCAGGGACGCGACGGCGAGAGTGCGGCCGGGCAGCCGGGCGGCGTTCGCCCGCGTGGCGGACGCGCGAGAGGTAGAGCGGGGCATAATACTTTTAACTCCGGGTGTTCTGAGTGTTAGGGCTTGGGACGGGGCGAGTGTTATTAAACCGCCGGGCTACAAATACCAACTGAAGCCCGTGCCGACTTTCCTGTAAGTTTTTACCGACGCCGCGGGCCGTTCGCCGCGGGCGCACGC
>DASVSK010000611.1:0-5109 GCA_036388135.1 Pyrinomonadaceae bacterium
GCCGTTCGGGATGATGCTCGTCCTGGCGGTGGTCTTCAGCCTCATCGGCGGGCCGACCGACGGCATGCCCTTTTTCATCTTCTTATATTGCGGGCTCCTGCCCTGGACGTTTTTCGCCGGCACCGTCTCCATCGGCAGCCTCAGCCTCGTCGCCAACAGTAACCTCATCTCGAAGGTCTATTTCCCGCGCGTGCTGCTGCCGGCCGCGACCGTCGGGGCGGGGCTCGTAGACCTCGGCATCGCGTCCGTGATCCTCGTCGCCCTCGCGTTCTATTACAGGATGCCGGCCACCTGGAACCTGCTGATGCTGCCGGTGCTGGTCGTCATCACCATGCTGCTGACGCTGGGCGTCGTGGTGTGGCTGTCGGCGGTGACGGTGAAGTACCGCGACATAAGGCACGTGATACCGTTCGCCCTCCAGGTCGGGTTCTTCGGCACCCCCATCATCTACCCGGCGAGCCTGGTCCCGGAGAAGTGGCGCTGGCTGCTCTTCCTCAACCCGATGACGGGCATCGTCGAGGGGGTGCGCTCCGCGCTCAGCGGACGCCCCTTCGACTGGCCCTCCGTCGGGTTCTCGGCGGCCGTCACGCTCGTCCTCCTCGTCCTGGCTATCGCCGCCTTCCACCGCACCGAGAAGAGTTTCGCCGACCTCATCTGAGTGCCCGATGAAACCGATCATTAGAGTCGAGAACCTTAGTAAGCAATACCGCATCGGCGACCTCGACGCGGGCTACGCCACCTTGCGCGAGGTCGTCGCGCAGAGGGTGGTGGGGTCGCTGCGGCGTCTGCGCAGGGGCGGCGGCCGGCCGGCGGGCGAGTCCATCTGGGCCTTGAAGGACGTCGACTTCACCGTGCCGCAGGGCGAGGTGCTGGGGCTCATAGGCTACAACGGGGCGGGCAAGAGCACGCTGCTGAAAATCCTCTCGCGCATCACGGCCCCGACGACCGGCAGGACCGAGGTCTACGGGCGGGTCGGGAGTCTGCTCGAAGTCGGCACGGGTTTTCACCCCGACCTGACGGGGCGCGAGAACATCTTCCTTAACGGCGCGATCCTCGGCATCCGGCGCTCGGAGATCAGGCGCAAGTTCGACCAGGTGGTCGCCTTCGCCGAGCTGGAACAGTTCATCGACACGCCCGTCAAGTGGTACTCGTCGGGGATGTACCTGCGCCTCGCTTTCTCGGTCGCCGCGCACCTCGACACCGAAGTCCTCTTCATGGACGAGGTGCTGGCGGTCGGCGACGTCGCATTCCAGCAGAAGTGCCTCGACCGGATGCACGAGATCAGAAACGAGGGGCGCACCATCCTCTTCGTCTCGCACAACATGTCGGCGGTGACGCGTCTCTGCAAGCGTGTCATCTGGCTCGACCGCGGGCATGCGGTCGAAGACGGGCCGTCGTCCGAAGTCGTCAACAAGTACCTCGGCACGAGCTGGAAAGTGACGGAGGAGCGCGAGTGGGCGGAGGGCGACGGGCCGCCGGGCGACGAGGTCGTGCGCCTGCGGCGCGTGCGCGCGCGCGACCGCGGGGGCGCGAACGCCGAGACCTTCGACATCCGCCGCCCCGTCGGGGTCGAGCTGACGTACGAGGTGCTGCAACCCGGCCGCGTGCTGACGCCGCGGGTCGAGCTGTTCAACGAGGAGGGCGTGCTGCTTTTCGGCTCGCACGACGTCGGCCCCGAGTGGCGACACCGGCCGCGCCTCGCCGGGCGTTACGTGAGCACCGTCTGGGTGCCCGGCAATTTCCTCTCCGAGGGCAATCTGCTCGTCAGCGCCTCGGTCATGTCGCACACGCCCGCGACCGCCACCCACGCCAGCGCGCACAACTGCGTCGGCTTTCAGGTGGTCGACCCACAGGAAAAGGACTCGGCCCGCGGCGATTACGTCGGCCCCGTCGCCGGCCTCGTCAGGCCGCTGCTCGAATGGGAGACGGAATTCGGGGGCGGGGAAGGTGGCGAAGCGCCCCCGCCGGAACCCCCTCCCGGTAGTTGAGTTCGAACCCGGACGGCGAGCGAGCGGCGAGAGTTTTTCAACGGCGAGGGAGGCCATTTCAGCCGCCGCCGTCCCGGCCAACCTGCCGCGGACGGCGGCGCTGCCGCGGTGGACAAAGGCTGCCCGCTAACATAATATTTACCACTCTTTGCGGGTGCTTCGGGCCTCCACCTTCGTAAAAGGGACCTTACAAATGAAGAGCTACGTGAATAGCGTTTTACTCATCCTTGTCCTGCTCGCGGCGGGCGCGCTCGCGGCCTGCACCGGCTCCGACGACGCGCCCGCCGACGGGGAAGGGGGCGAGAAGGTGGTGGACATCGCCTCGACCATCGGGGTCTACAAGACTGACGAGAGTAAGTTCTACCTGCGCAAGAGTAATTCGGCGGGCGAGGCCGACGTCGTCTTCTCCTTCGGCCCTTCGGGGCAGAAGTTGTTGCCGGTGGCGGGCGACTGGGAGGGCGACGGCAAGGTCAGCGTGGGGCTCTACAACCCGGCCACGGGCTGCTGGTTCCTGAAGAACTCAAACTCAAGCGGCGCGGCCGACATCACCTTCGCCTTCGGCCCGAAAGGGCAGGGGCTCTACCCGGTCGTCGGCGACTGGGACGGCGACGGGAAAGACTCCATAGGGCTCTACGAATCCGCCAAGGGCGTCTGGTTTTTGAAGAACGATTCCGCGGCGGGTAACGCCGACGTCACCAGCATGTTCGGCCCGCCCAATTCAAAATGGCTGCCCGTCGCCGGCGACTGGGACGGCGACGGCAAAGACGGCATCGGCCTCTACGACCCGGCCACGTCCACCTGGTATTTGCAGGACTCTAACGCGACCGGGAACGCCAACGTGACCTTCCCGTTCGGCGCGGCCAACGCGGGTTGGCTGCCGGTGGTGGGCGACTGGGACGCGGACGGCAAGGACACGGTCGGGCTCTACGACGCCGCGAAGAGCACGCTGTTTCTCAAAAATTCCAACGCCGCCGGTAACGCCGACATGACCTTCGCCTTCGGCCCCGGAGACGCGCGCCCCGTGGCGGGCCCCTGGGGCTAGACCGTAAGCCCGCAGGCCGCCACCTCACGCCTATGAATTCACGCAGCATGTCTGAGGCGTACGAAGCCTTTTATTACTCCCACAACTGCGGCCGGCCCTACCAGCGCGACGAGGAGTGGCTCAGATTTTTCGGCTCCGTGGCCGAAAGAATCGTCCGCGACATCGGCCCCAGCTCGGTGCTCGACGCCGGGTGCGCCATGGGCTTTCTGGTGGAGTCGCTGCGCGCCCGCGGCGTCGACGCCGCGGGCGTTGACCTCTCCACCTACGCGGTCGAGCGCGCGCACCCGGACGTCCGGCCCTTCTGCCGGGTCGGGTCGATCACGGACGATTTGCCGCAGCGCTACGGCCTCATCGTCTGCATCGAAGTGCTGGAACACCTCTCGCCGCTCGAAGCCGACCAGGCGATTGAGAATTTCTGCCGACACACCGACGACGTGCTGTTCTCCTCCACGCCGTTCGACTTCAAGGAGGTGACGCACCTCAACGTCCGTCCCCCCGACTACTGGGCGCAGAGATTCGCGCAGCACGGCTTCTTCCGCGACGTAGACTTCGACGCCTCCTTCATCACCCCGTGGTCGGTGCGCTTCCGGAAGACGCACGAGCCGGCCTGGCGTCTCGTCTACGGCTACGAGCGCCGCCTCTGGCAGCTCGAACAGGAAGTCCAGGCGCGCCGCCAGTTGACGGTCGAGCAGCAGGGCCAGCTCGCGGAGTTGAACCGTCAGGTCCAGGAGTTGACGGAGAAGGCGGCGGAGAAAGAGGGAGCCATCCAGGCCCTCTCGACGGAGGCGGCCGGGCACCGGGAGACGATTGAGTCTTTGACGGCCGCGCTCGGCAGGGAGCAGGAGCGCTCGCGGCAACTCGCCGACGAGAGCGCCGGGCAACTGCGGGACATCGCCCCGCTCACCGCGCAGCTCGCCGCACAGTACGAGCAGATAAGCTCACTCATCGCCCCCGTGATTTCAAGGCAGGGCTCGCTGGAAGCGTCGCTGGAGCAGTTGCAGGAGGGCCGGCGCGCGGTCGAAGGGCTGCTGTCACAGGCTTCGGAGAACGAGAAGACGATAGCCGCGCTCGTCGCGCAGATGGCGGATAAGGAGCGGGCGGCCGAGTCGCTGCGCGCGGAGCTGGGCTTGAGGCTCGCCGAGCTGCACGACATGCACGAGAGGGCTCGGGCCCTGGAGTCGCAGGTGGCCGAGGCGCGGGCGGCGGTCGAGTCTCAGGCGATGTCGACGGCGGAGAACGAGCAGGCGGTGCGGACGCTTTCCGCGGCGCTGGCCGCCAGGGACGAGGCCATAGCGGCGTATAAGTCCTGGGAGAATGGGGTGGAGCTGACCATCGCGTCGCTCTCCCGTCGGCGTCAGGAGCACGAGCAATCGCTGGACAGGCTGACCGCCCTGCTGGCGGAGCGGGACGCCCGCCTCGCGGACGTCGACAGCTCGATGGCCTGGTACCTCTATAACCGTCTCAAGAACCCATACCTGCACTCGATCTTCCGGCTCTACGAGCGCGTGAAGAAAGGCTACCTGCTTTCGGCCTACAAGCGGCTGGGGCTCGCCGCCTCCTGGACGCCCGCGGCGCGGCTCTCCCTGACGGGCTCGGTGGCCCCCATCTCCCCGCCCGCGGAAACCCTCGGCCGCGCGTTCGCGCAAACCGAGTTCCCGCTCGCCGAGGTGGCACCGCCCCCGCCGCTCGCGCCGCACGCGCAGAGCGTCGACGTCATCGTGTGTGTCCACAACGCGCCGGAAGACGTGAAGCGCTGCCTGGAGTCGGTCGTCTCTCACACGCGCATGCCGTACAGGCTGATTCTGGTCGACGACGGCAGCGCCGACGAGACGCGCGCCTACCTGGCCGCTTTCGCCGAAGCACAGGGCGCGGTGCTGCTCCGGAACCCGGAGGCGCGGGGCTATACCTTCGCGGCCAACCAGGGGCTGCGCCGCTCCGAAGGCGATTACGTGGTGCTGCTCAACAGCGACACGGTGGTGACGCCGCTGTGGCTCGACCGCATGATCGCCTGCGGGGAGTCCGACCCGCAGGTGGGTCTCGTCGGCCCGCTCTCGAACGGCGCGAGCTGGCAGTCGATAC
>DASVSK010000612.1:0-3211 GCA_036388135.1 Pyrinomonadaceae bacterium
CGCCCTGCGCATCCGCGTCGAGGTGCTGCGGCAGGAGTTCGCGCGGGGCGGCGCGCTGCAACAGCTCCTCCTCAAGTACGCGTGCGGGCGCATCGCGCTGCTCTCGCGCCGCGCCGTCTGCAACGGCAACCACCGCGTCGAGGAGCGGCTCTGCACCTGGCTCCTGATGATGCACGACCGCGCCGACGACAACACCCCGCTCGCGCTGACGCACGAGCGCATCTCGCGCCACCTCGGCACGCGCCGCGCGGGCGTGACGAGCGCCGCCACCGTGCTCCGCGACCGCGGCGTCATCGGCTACACGCGCGGCCACATACGCGTCCTCGACCGCAGGATGCTCGAAGCCGCCGCCTGCGAGTGCTACCCGGCCGTCAGGGAGAGCTACAGGGCCGTCGCCTAGCGGAAAGCTTTAAACCACGGAAACGCGGAGGCGCAGCTAAACTCGATTTAGCTGCGCCTCCGCGTTTCCGTGGCGATAAGTTTTTCAGGCCGCGTCGAGCGGACTCTCGGCGCGCGTGGGGCGCGCGGCGCGCTCGTAGAGGCGGAGCAGGAAGTGCTGCCCGGCGGGCGAGGGCGTGTCGATGCGCAGGCCCAGAAGGCCGCCGCGCCTGACGTGGACGAGCTTGGCCGTGAGGGGGATGATTCCCTCCGCCGCGATGAGCGAGACCCAGAGGCGGTCGCCCGTGGCCGCGACGGGGTCGCCCGGCAGGTTCTTGAGCGCCATCCCCAGGCAACTGAAGTCCACGACCTCGGCCGTGCCCAGCATCTCGTGGCGCGTCAGGTTGTCGACCGCCGCGACGATCTTCACCGGCGAAACGATGCGCGGGAGCCCCCGCCGCTCAAGCTCCGGGAGCCCCGCCCCCGAGAAAAAGTCTTCCATAAAATCCCCCGGATTCCCGACCCTCTAACACTGCAACTCTACTACAGAACCAATGCCCGCGGAATTCCGCGACCCGCGCCCCTCACTCGCCGAGTGCCGCGTACTTGAAGAGCCGGAAGCGGTAGCGCTGACGCCCGCGGATGGAGGCCGCCACCGCGCCGTGCAGCCCCTCGTCCCACTTCGCGTACTGCTCGATGAAGCGGTCGGCGGCGGCCTTGTCGCCCTGGTGCTGCACTTCGAGGACGCGCGCCAGGAGCTTGCCGGCCACGTCGTGATACTTGTCGTAGTCGACGCGCAGGAGCTTCGTCTCGCGGTCGAAGCTGAGCAGCCCGTTTTCGAGGAAGTAGTTCCACTGCATGAGCTGCATCGTCTGGTACGGCTGGTCGCGGCGCGGCGCGTTGTTCTGGAGCACGCGCAGGATGCCGCTCGCGTAGACGGCGCGGAGCTGCGCCTCCGTGTAGTAGCCCTGCTTGCGCAGCGCCCCGGCGACGTAGAGCGAGACGAGGTCGGCCTTCATCTCTTCCAGCAGGTCGGCGTCGTCCTGAAGCGCAGCGTCGAGGTCGCGGCCGTCCTTCGTCTGGTCGACGCCGAGGTAGTGGCCGACCTCGTGCCAGAGCGTGCGGTAGAAGTTGCCGTCCGAGGTCAGCTCCGACCTGTGGCGCGGGTCGACGGCCGCCTCCCACGTGGTCGCGCTGCCGCTCTCGAAGATGCCGGGGTTGCGCATGATGTTGGCGCGCAGCATGATCGTGCGCCCGTAGCGCCGCCCGATGTAAGCCTCGTTGGGGAGGATGGTGGCGGTGTTGCCGCCGCGCGACTGCCCGAAGTCGGCCACCACGTCGTACGCGCCCACCGAAATCTCCTCGCGCACGCGCCGCTCGAACTTGTAGGGCAGAGAGTCCTGAAGCGCCTGCAAGCCCTTCATGGCGGCGCGCAGCCGCTCGGTCTCCTCGCGGCGGTTGTTCAGCACGTTGAGCGAGTAGAAGGTCTTCACGCCGTAGAGCGCGTCGTCGTAGGTCTCGTAAGACCCTATCTGCGCGTTGAGGTTCTTGAAGTGGCCCGTGACCCACGCGGCGTCGCCCGACTCGTAGTCGTCCGAGAGCAGGTCGCGCCCGCGGTTGCGGAGGTAGCGCGCGAACTCCCAGTCGTCCTTCTCGACGGCGTCGGCCGCCTCGCTCAGCAGCGCGTGCGAGCGCACCATCTCGTCGGCGTAGGCGACCGAGTACGGCACGGCGTAGAGCGTACGCTCGTCGGGGCGCGCCGACAGCCTCTCAAGCTCCGCGCGCAGGCCGGGGTGTAGCGCGTCGAGCGCGGGGTACTGGCGGAGTTTCCCGAGGTCACGCCGCAGGTTGGCGGCCGTCGCGCGGCGCACGGCCGTCCGCTGGTCGAGGATGGAGGCGCGCTTCTCGGGGTGCGCGGCGAGGAAGGCTTCGACCTCCTCCTTCGACGCGCCGCCGTACATGGCCTGCCCCGGCGTCGTCAGCTCGACGGGCAGGGCGGGCTCGCGCCTGTTTTCGAGCGTCGTGGCTATGGGGCCCTGGAACAGTCGGTAGATGTCGAGCAGGTTGCGCGTCGACTGCGGCGAGCCGAGCCGCCGGTCGAGCGCGGCGAGCGCGGCGTGCGACTCTGCCGCGCGCTCGTGGCGCTGCCGCTCGTAGACCGTCTGGAAGATTTTGCCGACCTCGATCAGCTTCTCAAGCGCGCGGCGCTCGCCCGCCGAGAGGTGCGAGACGTCGGGCGCGAGCCGCACCTCGCCCGTCTTATCGAGCAGCGCGCGGCTCTTCTCCTCGGGCCAGTACCCGGCGGGCAGCCCGCCTCCCTGCGCCGGGCGGCGCGCCGAAGTCTGCGCCAGCAGGTTCGAGGCCGCGAGCGCCGCCAGCGCGAGCGTAAACAGAATTTTCAAGCTTCACCTCCGAAGACGCTTTTCGGGAACCGGTCAAACTTTAGCAGACGCCGGCCATATTCGCAGCCGTATCCGTCAGCGGCGAGCCGGCCTGCGGAGCGCCGGCCGGGCCGCCGCCAGGTCAAAGAGTGAATTAACACGCGTGGACAGGATGGTCAGGATGGTAAAGACGGGAAGGGCGAGTTGAGGTTTCAAAATTGAAATCTCAACTCTCAAATCTTAAATCCTTATCCTGTTAATCCTGCCCATCCATGTGAATTCCCCGCCCGCGACCAACCCCTCCATGACTCGAAACCTTTTCCCCGACTCTCGGGTATAATCAATCCGAAATTTTCGCCCCGAAGCATTTAACACCCACGACATTCTCCGAGGAGTCATCACGAATGTACAGGTCTCTCTTACTCGTCGCCCTCCTGGTTCTCTGCGCGGCC
>DASVSK010000613.1:0-2913 GCA_036388135.1 Pyrinomonadaceae bacterium
CTGGCCGTCGGCTTCGCGCAGGTGCTCTCGCTCGTGCCGGGCGCGAGCCGCTCCGGCTCGACCATCATGGGCGGACTCTTCGCGGGCGAGACGCGCGAGACGGCCGCGCGCTTCTCGTTCCTGCTCTCTATCCCCGCCATCACGGCCAGCGGCCTGCTCGAACTGCGGGAGGCGCTGCACCTCCTTCCCGAGGGGAGCGCCGCGCCGCTCGCCGTGGCGACGGTCGTCTCGGGGCTCGTCGGTTACGCCTCCATCTGGTTCCTGCTGCGCTTCCTGCGCGAGCACTCGACCGGCGTCTTCATCGGCTACCGCATCCTCGTCGGCGCGCTCATCCTCGTCCTGCTCTCCGTCGGCGCGGTCAACCCGCTGTGACGGTTGGTTCGTTGACTCATCGGTTCGTTGATTCATCGAAGGAGCGCCCGTCTCCGCTTCAGTGAATCAACGAACAAATGAACAAATGAATCAATCCTTTCGGCTCGCGCCGCGCCCCCGGTTCGGTTAAACTCGTCTGGCCCATCCCGTTTCAGGCAGCTAACCCCCAGCGGATCGGAGGGCCGGAAGTTTCAATGAGCGATTCTACAAAGACGGACACAACCCCCCCATCGCAGCGCCCGCGCAGCCCGCGCGTGCCCGTCAATTTCACGGTCGAGCTGGAGGGCTTGACGGCCGACGCCGAGCCCTTCCGCATCACCGCCGAGGCCGTGCGCGTCAGCCGCGGCGGCGCGACCCTCGTCACGGACGTCAACGCACGCGCCGGGATGCGCGTGCGCCTGACGCCCCCCTTCGGGCGGGCGCTCGACGCCGAGATCAACGGCGTCTGGAAGGACGAGGCCGACGGCCGCCAGTACATCGGCGTCCGCCTCCTCGACCCGAACGGGTGGTTCGCCGAATGACGCCGACCCAAAGCCGCGCGAGGGTCGCCGAGAGGCGCTGGTCGCCTCGGCGCGGGGCGGCCGGCGACGCCGTCGCCCTGGCCGCGTCGGCCGGCGTCTCGGGCGTGGTCGCGGGCGTCCTCGCCGCGCGCGGCGTAGCGTCGGGCGAAGAGGCGCGCTCGCTCCTCAGCCCCTCGCTCGCGCAGCTCCACGACCCTTACCTGATGGCGGGGATGCGCGAGGCGGTCGGGCGCGTGCTCCGCGCCGTCGACGCGGGCGAGCGCGTGCTCGTCTACGGCGACTACGACGTCGACGGGACGACCGGCACGGTCGTCCTGCGGCGCGCCCTCGAATTCCTCGGCGGCAAGACCGGCTACCACGTCCCGCACCGCTTCACCGAGGGCTACGGCATCCGCCGCGACGTGTTAGAGCGCGCGAAGGCGGAAGGCTACACGCTCGTCATCAGCGTCGACTGCGGCATACGCGCCTTCGAGCCCCTGGAGTGGGCGCGTGAGAACGGCCTCGACGTCATCATCACAGACCACCACCTGCCCGACGACGCCGAAGGGCCGCCGCCCGCCTTCGCCGTTCTCAACCCGAACCAGAAGGCTTGCGCGTACCCGGACAAGAACCTCGCGGGCGTCGGCGTCGCCTTCAAGCTGGCGCACGCCCTCTTCCGCGAGCGCGGGCGCGAGAGTCAGGTGGCCGGCTTCCTCAAGGTCGTCGCCATCGGCACGGTCGCCGACGTGGCGCAGCTCACGGGCGAGAACCGCGCCATCGTCGCGCTCGGGCTCGGCGACCTGCGACGCGCCACCAACCCGGGCCTGCGCGCGCTGATGGAGGTCGCCGGGTGCGGCGACGGCTCGGGGATGAGGGCTTTCGACGTCGGCTTCCGCCTGGGGCCGCGCATCAACGCCGCCGGGCGGATGGACGCCGCGCGCGCCGTCGTCGAGCTGTTCGAGACGAAGAGCATGGAGGAGGCGCGCTCGCTCGCCGGGCACCTCGACGCGCTCAACCGCGAGCGCCGCGACGTGCAGCAGCGCGTGACCGAGCGCGCCGCGGCCGAGCTTGAGCTGAGCGGGCAGGGCGAGACGGGCGTCATCGTCGTGGCCGGCGACGGCTGGCACAGGGGCGTCATCGGGCTGGCCGCCTCGAAGCTCGCGGAGCGCATGCAGCGCCCGGCGGTCGTCATCTCGCTCGACGAGGACGGGACGGGGCACGGCTCTGCGCGCAGCGGCGACGGCTTCCACATGCTCGACGCGCTCACCGAGTGCGCCGACCTCCTCGAAGGCTTCGGCGGGCACGCGCACGCCGCCGGGCTCTCGGTCCGCCGCGAGAACGTCGCCGAGCTGCGGCGCAGGCTCAACGCGCACGCGTCGCGCGTCGTGTGCGAGGAGGACGGCGCGGCGTGCCTGGAATACGACCTGGAATTGCCGGCCGACGCGCTCGGCCTCGACCTGTGCGGAGAGCTTGAGGCGCTGGAGCCGTTCGGCGCGGGCTGGCCCAAGCCGGTCTTCGTCACGCGGAACCTGCGCGTCGTCGGCGAGCCGCGCGTGCTGAAGGAGCGCCACCTCAAGTTCGGCGTCCTCGCGGGCGGGCGCGTCCACGACTGCATCTGGTGGGGCGGGGCCGAACGCGAAGCTGCAACGCCCAGACCCGGCGCGGGCATCGAACTGGCCTACTCGGTCGAGGCGAACTGCTGGAACGGCAACACGCGGCTTCAACTGGTGGTCGAGGACTTGAAGGAGGGTTAATAGTGAATAGTAAATAGTGAATAGCGTCCGGGCGCGGTTCACCGTTTACGATTTACCGTTCACTATTCAACGGGAGACATGCAGGAGATCAGGCGCAGGAAGGTGGCGGGGCTGGGGCTGCGGATAGCGGCTCCGAAGCTGGCGCGCGTGCTGGCGCTGCTCCTGCTCGCGTGCGGCGTGGCGGCGGTCGCCATCTCCTACTGGCGTCTGAAAGACCGCACCACGTTCCGCCTGCGCCCCGGCCAGGCGCAGCTCTCGACCGAGGTCGTCGGCGAGATCAACAACCT
>DASVSK010000614.1:0-2179 GCA_036388135.1 Pyrinomonadaceae bacterium
TGAAGGGGACGCGCGCGCCGTAGGCGGCGCAGAGCAGCGAGAGTTCCGGGTGCTTCGGCCCGGAGGCGAGGAGAGCGCGCCCGAGCGCCTCGCCGAAGCCCAGGCTGTCGCGCGCGGCCTCGCGCGCGGCGTCGTTGAGGAGCCGCCCCGTCTCGTCGGCCGCGCCGAAGGCGCCCGCGCCGAGCGTGGCGTCCACGTCCTCCGAAGTCGAGCCGACCAGCGCCACCTCCGCGTCGTGGACGAGCACGGAGCCGTTGCACGCAATCGCCGAGACGAAACCCCGGCGCATGAGGTCGATGACGAGCGGCGCGAGCCCGGTCTTGACGACGTGACCGCCGACGCCCCAGATGACGGGCCTGCCGAGTCCGCGCGCGCGCCGCATCCGCGCGGCTATCTGGCGTATGGACTGGACGGCCAGGATGTTCGGCAGAGACGCGAGGAACTCACGCAGGCTCGCGTCACCGCCGAAGGGGCGCGCGAAGTCGCCGGCCGCCACCTTGCTCGGCCGCGACGCCAGCGGGTACGTGTTCACGCCTTCGAGCCCGAGCGGCCCTATGTCGTCGTAGATGGACAAGTGACGCTCCCGTCAGTGCTCGGATGAGTTGAGTGACTTGAGAAAAGGCACGGCGGACGCGGAGTATATCACGCGGCGTCCTTGCGCTTGCCGCGCGCGCCGGGCTTGGCCCTGGGGACGTCGGCGCTCGGCTCCCCGGCGTCGGCGGGCGCGTGGCCGTTGCCGTTCGCGGCCAGCCCGTTGAGGAGCGGGCGGAGCGCCTGGCCGGTGTGCGACTTTTTAGTTTTCGCGACCTCCTCGGGCGTGCCGCAGGCGACGACGCGGCCGCCGTTCGAGCCGCCCTCGGGGCCGAGGTCGACGATGTGGTCGGCCGACTTGATGACGTCGAGGTTGTGCTCGATGACGATGACGGTGTTGCCCAGGGAGACGAGCCGCTGGAGGACGTCGAGCAGCTTGTGGACGTCGGCGAAGTGGAGCCCCGTGGTCGGCTCGTCGAGGATGTAGATGGTGCGGCCCGTGGCGCGCTTCGACAGCTCGCGCGCGAGCTTGATGCGCTGCGCCTCGCCGCCCGAGAGCGTGGTGGCCGACTGGCCGAGCTTGATGTAACCGAGCCCCACGTCGAGCAAGGTCTGTAGCTTCTGCTTTATCTGCGGGATGTTCTCCAGGAGCGGCATCGCCTCTTCAATCGTCGTGTCGAGCAGGTCGGCGATGGACTTGCCCTTGTACTTCACGGACATCGTCTCGCGGTTGTAGCGCGCGCCGCGGCAGACGTCGCAGAGCACGTAGACGTCGGGCAGGAAGTTCATCTCGATGCGCTTCATGCCGTCGCCCTCGCACGCCTCGCAGCGCCCGCCCTTGACGTTGAAGGAGAAGCGGCCGGGCTTGTAGCCGCGCTCGCGCGACTCGGGCAGCATCGCGTACAGCTCGCGGATGGGCGTGAAGAGACCCGTGTAGGTCGCCGGGTTCGAGCGCGGGGTGCGGCCGATGGGCGACTGGTCGATCTCGATGCACTTGTCGACGTGTTCGAGCCCCTCGATGGCGTCGAACTCGCCCGGCTCTTCGAGCGAGCCGTAAAGGTGTCGCGCGAGCGCGCGGTAGAGGATGTCGTCGACCAGCGTCGACTTGCCCGAGCCCGAGACGCCCGTGACGACCGTCAGCAGCCCGAGCGGGAAGTTGGCGTCGATGCTCTTGAGGTTGTTGGCGCGCGCGCCGCGGACGACGACGGAGTGGCCGTTGGCCGGCCGCCGCTTCCGCGGCACCTCGATGGAGAGCTTGCCGCAGATGTACTGACCCGTGACCGAGGCCGGGTTGCAGGCGACCTCCTCGGGCGTGCCCGCGGCGACGATCTCGCCGCCGTGCACCCCCGCCGCCGGGCCGATGTCGACGACGTAGTCGGCGCGGCGGATGGTCTCCTCGTCGTGCTCGACGACGAGGACGGTGTTGCCGAGGTCGCGCAGCGCCGAGAGAGTTTCGAGCAGCTTCTGGTTGTCGCGCGGGTGCAGGCCGATGGAGGGCTCGTCGAGGACGTAGAGCACGCCCGTGAGGCCGGAGCCGATCTGGGAGGCCAGCCGGATGCGCTGGCTCTCGCCGCCGGACAGGGTGCCGGAGGCGCGGGCGAGGGTGAGGTATTCGAGGCCGACATCGACCAGGAAGGTGAGGCGGTCG
>DASVSK010000615.1:0-2689 GCA_036388135.1 Pyrinomonadaceae bacterium
CCTTCGACGACGACAAGGCGCGGCTCGACAATCTCGCCATCGAGTTGCAGAACAACCCGGGCTCGACCGGCTACGTCGTCGCCTACGCCGGGCGTGGCAGCCGCGCGGGCGAGGCCGACCGCATGGGCAGGCGCGCCGTCGACTACCTGACGGCCGCGCGCGGCATCAGCCGCGGCCGCCTCGCCTTCATCAACGGCGGCCACCGCGAGTCCAACACCTTCGAGCTGTGGGTCGTCCCGCAGGGCGCGGAGCCGCCGCGCCCGACGCCGACCCTCAGCCCCGAACAGGCGCGCCCCGCCGCCGCGCCCTCGCGCCGCACGCGCCGCGACTGAGCGCCGGCCGGACGAACCGGGCAAAGCCGAAGCGCCGCGTCCCACGAACGGGGCACGGCGCTTCGGCTTTGTGGGGAACCGCTTGCGAAGACGCGCCGGGGCCGCCGGGGCATTTTCACCGGCCTTCGCGCCCTCCGCGCTTCGCCTTTCGCTCTGGCACGCCCCTTTCTATGTCTCTCTTGCGAGTGTCCGCCGTCGTACTGTAATCAAACGTGGGGGCGGCGCTCCATTCCTTTCGTTGTTTAGTTTTAGAACTTTTGACCTCGCTTTGCGCCCCGTGCGGGGGCGTCTGACGGGAACAGTTTTCGAGGAGGACTTAAAGACAATGGCTGATGGAGAAGGCTCTAGCAACACGGGCGTGGTCGCCATCGTGGTCATCTTTCTGATCGTCGTCATCGCCGCGTTCTTCGCGTGGCGCGGCGGCATGTTCGGCGGCGGGGGCAAGAAGACCGAGATCGACGTCAACGTCACCGCGCCCTCGGCCCCGACGAAGTAGCGCGGGCGCGCGGGAAGTTAAAAACCGGCGAGGGAGGGGAGGCGTCGCGGGGGCGGCGTCGCCCCTCCCTTCTTTTCAACTCCGGCGCGCGGCTGCTACCATGAGTGCAAATGGTAAACGGTAAACGGTGAGCGGGAGGCCGCGTCCTTACACTCACCATTCACCATTCACCATCTACCATTCACCGGAGAAGCACATTGGCAGCACCGAACATCGAGACAATCGTGTCGCTCTCGAAGCGGCGCGGGTTCGTTTTCCCCTCGTCCGATATTTACGGCGGCCTGGGTAGCGCCTGGGACTACGGCCCGCTCGGCGTCGAGCTGGCGAACAACGTCAAGCGCGCATGGTGGCGCTGGCTCGTCTACGAGCGCGACGACATAGAGGGCGTCGACTCCTCCATCATCCTCAACCGCCTGGTCTGGAAGTACTCCGAGCACGAGGCGACCTTCAACGACCCGCTCGTCGACTGCCGCAAGTGCCAGGCGCGCTTCCGCGCCGACAAGCTGGTCGAAGAGTTCGGCGCGGGCGAGGGCACCGACCTCGCGGGCGTGGCCTGCCCGAAGTGCGGCGCGCACGACTGGACGGAGCCGCGCCCCTTCAACATGATGCTCGAGACGCGCCTCGGCGCGGTCGCCGAGGAAGACCCGGCCTCCGTCGCCTACCTGCGCCCCGAGACCGCGCAGGGCATCTTCATCAACTTCCTCAACGTGCAGACGACGACGCGGCGCAAGCTCCCCTTCGGCATCGCGCAGGTCGGCAAGTCCTTCCGCAACGAGGTGACGCCCGGCAACTTCATCCTCCGCACGCGCGAGTTCGAGCAGATGGAGATGGAGTACTTCGTCCGCCCCGACGCCGAGCACTTCAAGCTCGTCGACTACTGGGTCGAGCAGTACCTCGGCTGGTACGCGGGCCTCAGCCTCGCGCGCGAGAACCTCTTCCTCTACGAGGTGCCCGCCGAGAAGCTGGCGCACTACTCGCGCCGCACGGTCGACATCATGTACCGCTACTTCCCGGAGCGCCCTGAGGAGGCGCGGCAGTGGGAGGAGCTGATGGGCATCGCCTACCGCACGGACTTCGACCTGCGCCAGCACTCGAACAAGCCCGAGGACGGGGAGGGGAAGCGCCGCAACCCGGACTCGACCGCCGACCTCTCTTACTTCGACGAGGCGGCGAAGGAGCGCTTCTACCCGCACGTGGTCGAGCCCGCGTCGGGCGTCAACCGCTCGCTGCTCGCCTTCCTGATGGACGCCTACACCGAGCGCACGACCGACAAGGGCGAGAAGCGCGTCGTCCTGAAACTCCACCCCGAGCTGTCGCCCATCAAGGTCGCCGTCCTCCCGCTCGCCAAGAACAAGCCGGAGATCATCTCGATGGCGCGCCAGGTCAAGGCGGAGCTGCAACCCTCGATGCGCGCCGTCTACGACGACACGGGCGGCATCGGCAAGCTATACGCGCGCCAGGACGAGATCGGGACGCCCTTCTGCGTCACCGTCGACCACCAGTCGCTCGAAGACGAGGCCGTCACCGTGCGCGACCGTGACACCTGGGAGCAGGAGCGCGTCAAGGCCGCCGGGCTGGCCGACTACTTGAGGAAGAGGCTGGGAATCAGATGTTAGTAAATGGTGAATGGTAAGTGGTGAATGGTGTTTGAGCGTCGCCACTCCCGTTAACCATTCCCGGCGCGCGGTGCCCGAGCGCCTTCCACCATTTACCATTCACCATGTACCGTTCACCACTTTATGGCCGTAGTCAAAAAACGTAACCAGCAGACCGAGTCGCGGCTGCTGCTCGAATCGGACGAGCCGGTGGAGCTGCCGCCCGCGGAGGTCGACGACTCGGCGGTCGTCCTCCAGTTCGAGCA
>DASVSK010000616.1:0-2412 GCA_036388135.1 Pyrinomonadaceae bacterium
CTCGGGGTGGGCGCGGCGTCGAGGCTGTGTCCCATCGTGTGGACGTTCCGGAAGCCGCGCCGTGTGAACTCCCGGCCGTCCAGCTCCGAGACGGAGACTATGGAGTGGCATCCCTGCGCGAGCCGCATCTCGCGCTCGACGCTGTCCTCGTGCTCGTACTCGGAGACGGACTTGCCGCTCACGCGCCGCCGCTCGATCTCCCTGTGCGAGACGATGGCCTCCGAGTCGTAGATGACCTTTGCGTCCCCGCAAATGTTCGGCTGCCTTAACAGCAGCGCCTGGAGCTGCGCCAGGTTGTGCGGGCGGCTGACGTAGATGATGTCGTAGTAACCCGCTCGCTCGCTGAGGAACTCGGCCAGGCCGGGGAGGCCGCGGCCCTGCATCACCTCGACCTCGCGCGGCAAATCCCTGTAGACCTCGTGCCAGCTCTCGTGCCGCGCGTTGAGGGGGTAGCAGGTCACGGCGTGGCCGATCCTTGCGATCTCCGTGATGACGCGGTTACTCCTGGGGAAGCCGCAGCCGATGTCAGAGTGGGGCACGCGGTCGTCCAGGTAGAGGATGCGCTTTTGCCCGTCGCGCCTCTGCGAGCGCGCCTGGAGCACCCCCGCGGGCGAGGCGGGGTGGCGCGAGCGCAGCCATTCGCGGTGCTTCCTGACAAAGGCCCGCCGGTTCTGCGCCTGCAAGTCGAGCGCGCTCCGGGGCGAGTCCGAGCTGGCGGACTCGTAGTGGAGGACTGAGACGCGCGGGTCGTAGACCACCCGCAGCCCCTTGCGCCAGAGGCTCGCGCAGTAGTCCGCGTCCTCGTAATAGGCGGGGACGAGCGACTCGTCGAACCCGCCGAGGTCGAGGAAGAGGTCGCGGCGTGTTAGAAAGAAGACGGCCGAGCAGTAGTCCACGTCGCGCAGGAACATGACCTCGGGGGCGGAGGGCGAGGCCCCGCGTCCGTAGCCCTGGCACGAGCCGTCGCGCCAGATGATGCTGCCGGCCTCCTGGAGGCTCCCGTCCGGGAGGATGATGCGCCCGCCCACCGCCCCGATGTCCGGGGACGAGTCGAGCGTCTGTGCGGCCGCCGCGATGCCGTCGCCGAGAAGCTGCGCGTCGTTGTTGAGCAGCAGCAGGTTACGGCCGCGCGCGAGGCGCGCCGCCTGGTTGCACGCGCGCAGGTAATGGACGTTCGTCTGGTTGTGGACGACGCGCGCGCCCCGGACGCGCGCGAGCATCTGCCGCGTCTCGTCCGTCGAGGCGTTGTTAATGATGATTACTTCGTAGGGCGCGCGGTGGTTGTTGAGGACCGAGAGTAGACACTGGAGCGTTAGCTCCGCCCTGTTGTAGAGGACGATGACGATGCTGGTCTCGGGCGAATCGTGTTGCGGGAAAGTGATGGCCGAGTCGGAGCTGAGAAAACTTTCGAGTGCGGCACCGGCGACCACCTCAAGTGTCTTTTTACCGAGGGGGAGAGAATCCTGCTGCGGCGCAGGCGCGGGCGACGGTGCGAAGGCCGGGCCGCAGCTAACGGGCGGCGTCTCGGCCTCCGCACGCCGGTGCGACATGACGACCTCCACCGCGCGCTCGTAGTCCTTAATGCGCCCCTGCGTGTCCACGACCCGGACGGTAAGCCGCCTCCGACCCGCGAGCGACTCGTCGACGCTGAGCGTCCCCTCGTAGCCGCAGCGGATGGGAGCCCTCGAAGGGTAGGCGGCGGCGTCGAGCCGCGGTAAGCCGTAACGTAGATGCCCCAGACTGATGGCGTCGAGGAAGACTTCCACGTAGGCGACGCTCGACCCCTCCGAGTAGGCCCAGCCCTCGACCTTGATTCTTTGCGAGACGCGGTTCCCGTCGGCCGGGTGGTCGAGCTCACCGCGGAAGGGGTCGCGTCCGGGCTGCCGCAGTCGCGGGCCGATCCTGAGACTGAGGAAACGCGCACGGCGCAGCCAGGACATGTACCGCCACGAGCGCGAGTGCATGATCCATTGCAGCATCTCCGTTTTCGTCTGGATTTGCGCGTGCATATCCGCCTGCGACTGGTCGGCAGGCGTGGCGCGTGCCTCGGGTTCCGCGCCGACAGTCGCCGGGCCCGCGAGAGACCCCTCCGAGCTTGCCCTTGTCGGCCGCCCTGACCCCCCGTTGCCGTTGCTTTGTTCGGGGCGCTTGAAGGGGGGTGGATTGTTGTGAGTAGGTAATTGCTTCATTCGCTTCTACCGAGCACGTAAGCGAGATTTGGGGCTATGTCCGGCATTTCGGCGAACCGGTGTATACCGGATGTTGGAAGCAAGATTGATAACGTGCGCCGTGAGCGGCGCGCTGTCGGGGTGGATTGAACCGGATGCACATCCGAAGATTCACCAGTGGGTGGCGTCTTCGTGGTCTCTTCGCGTTCGGTAATAAAGAACCGATCTAACCCTCTCCTAAAAT
>DASVSK010000617.1:0-2392 GCA_036388135.1 Pyrinomonadaceae bacterium
CTTCGACGATGCCGGTCGACCTCGGCGGGCGCGACGTGTCGCTCCCTTCCTTGAGCGACCGGACGCCGACCATCGGGCCGCTCTACCGGAACCCGACCCTCAAGAACTTCGCGCCGCGCGTCGGCTTCGCGTGGGACGTGGCGGGCGACGGGCGCACCTCGCTGCGCGGCGGCTACGGCATCTACTACAACACGAACAACCAGCAGAACCTCATCGTGACGGTGACGAACCCGCCGGCCACCCCGCGCCCCGTCATCAACAACCCGGCGTTCCCCGTCCCCGACTTCGCCGGCTCGCTCTCGATCCGCCCCATGCAGTTCGACATCGACAACCCGTACCTCCAGGTCTGGAACCTGAACCTCCAGCGCGAGCTGTGGTTCGGCACGCTCGTCACCGTCGGCTACGCCGGCTCGCGCGGCGTACACCTCCTGCGCAGCAACGACGTCAACATCCCCGCGCCCGTCATCCGCGCCGACGGCACGCCCTTCTGGCCCGCGGGACAGCCGCGCCCCAACACCGCCTTCACGACCATCGAGCTGAAGTCTTCGGACGGCAACTCCTGGTATAACGCGCTCGTCTTCGAGGCGCGCAAGCGGCTGACGCGCGGCCTGAGCGCGCAGCTCTCCTACACCTTCGCGCGCAACATCGACACGACGCAGGCTTCGACCTTCTTCTCCGACGCGACGAACGGGACGACGACGGCCTTCCCCGAGTTCCCCGGCCTCAACTACAACAAGGGGCTCTCGGACTACCACGCCAAGCACAACCTCGTCTTCAACTTCACGTGGCAGCTCCCCCTCGGGCGCGGGCGCGAGGGGCTGGCGGGGCTGCTGACGAACGGCTGGCAGTTGTCCGGCATCGCGCAGGCGCGCAGCGGCAACCCCCTGACCGTCTTCCTCGCGCGCAACCGCTCGCGCTCGCAGTGGTCGCCGTCGCTCGCGCCCGGCATCGGCTTCGACCGCCCGGACTTCGCGCCCGGCTTCACGGCCGAGACGGCGGTCACCGGCGACCCGGAACGGTACTTCGACCCGGCGGCCTTCCGCCTGCCCGCCGCCGGCACGCTCGGCAACGTCGGGCGCGGCGTGCTCATCGGCCCGAACCTGCGCGTCTTCGACCTCTCGCTGGTCAAGAACACGCGCTGGGACCTGCTCGGCGACGAGGGCTCGGTGCAGTTGCGGCTGGAGGCTTTCAACCTCTTCAACCGGGCCAACTTCGCGCCGCCCAGCCTGATCGTCTTCACCGGCGCGGCCGACAACGAGCAGCCGCTCTCGACCTTCGGCCGCATCCGCTCGACGACCACCTCGTCGCGGCAGGTTCAGCTCGGCGTCCGACTGACGTTCTGAAAAGCAGTAGACAGTAGTCAGTAGACAGTAGACAGTAGGCTCCGCCCTGCGGACGTTGACGCTTACACCTCGGCCGCCCGGCGGGGAGGGTTCTTCTACTGACTACTGTCTACTGTCTACTGACTACTTTCCTACGAGGTCTTTCAAAATGCTCTGGATCATCTTCGCCCTCGGGGCGGCGCTCGCGTGGGGGTTGTACGGGCCGGTGTTGCACCAGGGGCAGGTGCAGTTGGGGAGCCCCCTGCGCGCGCTCCTGTGCGTGGGCGCGGCCTACTTTCTGATCGGGGTCATCGTCCCGGTGCTCGGGCTCTCGTCGCAGGGCGGCGTGAGCGCGGGCTTCACGACGAGGGGCGCGCTCGCGGCGACGGCGGGCGGGGCGCTCGGCGCGATAGGGGCGGTCTGCATCATCTACGCCTTCCGCTCGGGCGGGCTGCCGACCTACGTCATGCCGCTCGTCTTCGCCGGCGCGCCGCTCGTCAACGTCCTCTTCTCGATGGTGCTCCACCCGCCGAAGAACGCCCCCAACCCGCTGCTCTACCTCGGCTTCGTCCTCGCCGCCGCGGGCGCGGGGATGGTCTTGTACTTCAAGCCGCAGTCTTAGCACGAAGACGGCTAAAGGCGGAGACGCAGAGACGCGGCAGACGCGGCTTAAAACCTTAAAGCCGTGTCCCCGCGTCTCCGCGTCTCTGTGACTTGGTCGTCTTCCGACCGGGGCGGGTCAGCGCCGCTTGCCGATGCAGTAGAGGTGACCCGCGGTGCGTATGAAGAGCTGGCCGTCGGAGACGGCCGGCGAGCTGAGGCAGTACTCGCCGAGGTCGTTCTCGGCCAGCACTTCGAACTGCGGCCCCGCCTTGATGACCGAGGTCAGGCCGTCCTCGCTCGTCACGTAAATCTTCCCGTCGGCCAGCACGGGCGAGGCGCTGTAGGTGCCGGGCTTGAGGCGCTGCTGGGCGTAGACCTCCTTCCCCGTCTTGGCGTCGAGACACCAGACGATGCCGCGGTCGTTGACGACGTAGAAGTATTTGCCGTCGGTGACGGGCGTCGGCACG
>DASVSK010000618.1:0-1898 GCA_036388135.1 Pyrinomonadaceae bacterium
AGGCCGGGGAGAAAGAAGCGGAGTGGGCTCGAAGTTCTTAAAGACACTTTTTCAAACTCCTTCAAGGGGTGGGGTTCTTTGGGTTGCAGGGTGCGGATTGCGGGTCGCGGTCGGGGAGGGCTTAGACGTCGAATCGACGAGTCGTCGATTCGACGAACAGACCTTCCCGTCCCGCACCCCGCAATCGGGTTCTTACGGCACCGCCTGCGCGACGGCGGCGCGCTGCGCGGCGAAGAGCGTCTGGAGGCCGCCGCGCGCGAGCGCCAGGAGCGCCTCCATCTGCTCGCCCGTGAAGGGCTCGCCCTCGGCCGTCCCCTGCAACTCGACGAAGCGGCCGTCGCCCGTGCAGACGACGTTCATGTCGACCTCCGCGCGCGAGTCCTCGTCGTACTTGAGGTCGAGGAGCGGCGTGCCCGAGACGACGCCGACGCTGACGGCCGCCACCTCGCCCGTGAAGGGCAGCGCGGAGAGCCTATTCTCCCTGACGAGGCGGCGGCAGGCAAGCACCAGCGCGACGTACGCGCCCGTGATGGCGGCCGTCCGCGTGCTGCCGTCGGCCTGGAGCACGTCGCAGTCGACGGTGATGGTGCGCTCGCCGAGCTTGGAGAGGTTCGTCACCGCGCGCAGGCTGCGGCCGATGAGCCGCTGTATCTCGTGCGTGCGCCCGGAGGGGCCGCCGCGCCCCGTCTCGCGCTGCGTGCGCTGGGGCGTGGCGCGCGGCAGCATCGAGTACTCGGCCGTGAGCCAGCCCTGGCCGGAGTTGCGCCGGAAGGGCGGCACGCGGTCGTCGAGCGTGGCGGTGCAGATGACACGCGTCTGCCCCATCTCGATGAGGGCCGAGCCCTCCGCGAAGGGCATGAAGCCGGGCGTGATGCGCAGGGCGCGCAGCCCGTCGGCCGCGCGCCCGTCGGTGCGCGCGTAAGTCCCCTTAGAGGGTTTGAAGCTCATCCTGCCCCCAGACCTCGACGGCTTCGAGCCTGCGCGGCGCCGCGCCGAGGAAGCGCTCGGCGACGTGCGCGAAGCGCTCGGCCGCGTCCGTCACGTAGAAGTGATCCAAGTCGTCGCACAGGTGGCGCGCGTGCGCCCCGGCCTCGCGCAAGTCCCGCAGCTCCTGCGTCGCCGTGCGCCGCAGTCCCTCCCGCTCGATGACCGACTCGACGGCCGCGGCCGCCGCCTCGCCCGAGTCGATCAGCCGCACGCCCTCGCCCACCGCCTCCTGAATCACGCGCCGCAGGATGGGGTAGTGCGTGCAGCCCATGACGAGAGCCGCCACCCCGCGCTCGCGCAGCGGGCGCAGGTACTCTTCGGCGACCATGCGCGCCACCTGCGTTTCGGCCCAGCCCTCCTCGGCCAGCGCGACGAAGAGCGGGCACGCGCGCTCGGAGACCTCCGCCGCGGGCGCGAGCTCGCCGATGGCGCGGCTGTAAGCGCCGCTCTTGACCGTCGACTCTGTGGCGACGACGCCGACGCGGCGCGCGCCGCCCGCCGCACGCACCGCGGCGCGCGCGCCCGGGCCGATCATGCCGACCACCGGCACGGGGACGGCGCGGCGCACCGCCGGGAGCGCGAGCGCCGACGCCGTGTTGCACGCCACGACGAGCAGCTTGACGCCGCGCGAGACGAGGAAGCGCGCGTCCTCGACGGCGTAGCGCTCGACCGTCGAGAGCGACTTCGTCCCGTAGGGCACGCGCGCCGTGTCGCCGAGGTAGACGAACCGCTCGGTCGGCAGGCGCTCGTGCAGCGCCCTGTAGACGGTCAGCCCGCCGACGCCGCTGTCGAAGATTCCGATGGGAAGGTTGCGATCCAAAATACTTAACGGGGCGGGTCGGAGCGGCTCAGACGAAAATCTCCGACACCTTACAGCGGAAGCCCGGCACGACGTCGCCGCCGTCCAACTC
>DASVSK010000619.1:0-5697 GCA_036388135.1 Pyrinomonadaceae bacterium
TTATCCTGTCAATCCTGTCCATCCGTGTGAATTCACTTTCCGGGAAGGGGCGCTATGAGTGAAGAGAAAATGCTCGCGGTGAGAATCGTCTCGCACGAGGGCGGGGGCAGGCTGGAAGTGTGCGAGGTCGAGAGGCCGACGGCGCGCGCCGACCGCGTGAGGGTGCGGGTGAGGGCGGCGGGGCTCAACCGCGCCGACCTTTTGCAGAAGCGCGGGCGTTACCCCGCGCCGCCGGGCGCGCCGGCCGACGTCCCCGGCCTGGAGTTCGCGGGCGAGGTCGAGCAGGCGGGCGAGGAGGCGCGCCCGTGGCGCGAGGGCGCGCGCGTGTTCGGCATCACGGCGGGCGGCGCGCAGGCCGAGTACGTCGTCGTGCCCGAGAGCCACGTGGCTTTGATACCCGAAGGGCTTTCGTTCGAGCAGGCCGCGGCCGTGCCCGAGGTCTTCATCACGGCGCACGACGCGCTGTTCACGCAGGGCCGGCTGCGCACGGGCGAGCGCGTGCTGGTTCACGCAATCGGGTCGGGCGTCGGGACGGCGGCGGCGCAGTTGGCGCGCGCGGCCGGGGCGGGTGCGGTCTACGGCACGGCGCGGACGCCCGGGAAGGTCGAGCGGGCGCGCGAGTTCGGGATGGACGAGGGCCTGGTCGTAAGCGGCGAGCCGCACGCCTTCGCCGAGGCGGTGCGCGGGTGGACTGCGGGCGCGGGCGTCAACCTCCTGCTCGACCTGGTCGGCGCGTCATACCTCGACGCGAACCTCGACGCGCTGGCCGCGCGCGGCCGGCTGCTGCTCGTCGGCACGCTGGGCGGCGCGAGCGCCCCGCTCGACTTCCGCCGCGTGATGGGGAAGCGCCTGCGGATTACGGGGACGGTCTTGCGCGCCCGCTCCGCGGAGGAGAAGGCCGCGGCCGTCCGGCGCTTCGGCGCGGAGGTCGTCCCGCTGCTCACGCGGGGCCGGGTGCGCCCCGTCCTCGACAGTTCCTTCGCGCTCGCCGACGTCGCGGCCGCCTACGCCCGGCTCGAATCTAACGAGACGTTCGGGAAAGTCGTTCTGAAAGTGACCGGGTGACGGGTGACGAGGAAAGCACTCGGCCATCAGCCTTCGGCTTTCAGCCGGACAAAAGCCGGCCGCCGAAGGCTCAGTTATCACCCGTCACTTCCCCCAACTTGTCTACCCGGGGTGCATCTGAGAAAATGGCTTTTTCATAAACGCGGCGCAGATTGTGCGCCACCGCGCCGACGTAGTTTTGAAGAGGAGATAAGAGTGAAAGCGGAATTGGAGCTTTTAATCGCCCTGCAGAATGTCGACACGGGCATCCGCAGGCTACAGTCCGACCTGGATTCAATACCCAGAAGGCGCGCCGAGATCGAAAGCGAGTTCGATCAGCGCGCCTTTGAATTTAAGGCGTTGCAGCAGACGGGCGTGACCGCGCGCGAGACCCGCGCCGCGCTCGACCGCGAGCTGGCCGAGCAGCGCCTGCGCATGGAGAAGGCCGAGCGCGACCTGATGTCGTCGACCAACGCGAAGGTCTACGAGGCGGCCATCCGCGAGCGCGACGCCGCCAAGAAACACATCTCGGAGCTGGAGACTAAAGTCCTCGAACAGATGGAGGCCGCCGAGACGGCCGAGAAGTCGCTGGCCGAGCGCGAGCCCGAGTTCGCGCGCCTGCGCGGCGAGCACGAGGAGCGGCTGCGCGCCTTCGAGGAGCAGACGCGCTCCTGGTCTGAAGAGCTTGAGTCGCGGCGGCGCGAGCGCGAGCAGATGTTCGTCTCGCTCCCGCCGGGCATCAAGGCCACCTACCAGCGCATCGTCGCGCGCATACGCGACGGCGTGGCACTGGCCGAGGCGCGCAACGGCTCCTGCGCGGCCTGCTTCATGGCGCTCCGCCCCCAGTTGATGTCACAGATTCGCCGCGGCGACGAGATCATCACCTGCGACAACTGCAACCGCATCCTCTACTACGCCACGCCCGCGCAGCAGGCGCAGGGCTCGTCCGTCTCGGCCGGCTGAGCCTCCGTCACCGGAAAATATTAAACGCGTGGGCGCGGCTTGAAAGCTTCAAGCCGCGCCCACGCGTTTATACCGAAACTCACCCGGACGCCCCCCTCCCCGCGGGCGCGGCCCGGCGTTTGTAGAGGTGAGCGTAAGTCCGCCGCGCGCCTCCCCGCTCGTGGAAGGATGACGGGGGCGTGTCGGAGGTCGGGCGGCCTTAAGGCGGAAGGATTTAAGTCCCGCGGCGCGCGGGCGTGCGAGGGGGGGGTAAAGGTAATGGCGAGCGCGGAGTCTGCAATCCAACAGAACATCACGGCCGGGCTTTTGGCCGGAAGCGTTACACGCGACCGCCGCGCGAAGTGGTGGCGCAGGCTCGGCTCGAAGTCGCGCGGCTTCCGCTACGAGACGGCCGACGGGCGGCGGGTCGCGGACGAGGCCGCGCTCGAACGCATTAAGTCTTTAGCCATCCCGCCGGCCTGGCGCGAGGTCAGAATCTCGCCCTCGCCGCGCGGCCCGCTCCAGGCCATCGGCGTCGACGGGGCGGGGCGCGTGCAGCGCATCTACCACCCTTCCTTCGTCGCGCGGCGCGCGCGCCGCAAGTACGAGAAGATCGAGCGCTTCGGAGAGGCCCTGCCCGCCCTGCGCCGGCGGACGAACGAGGACATCGCGCGCGAGGGGCTGGGGAAGGAGCGCGTGCTGGCGGTCGTCGTCCGCCTCATCAACGACCTCTACTTCCGCGTCGGCTCCGAGGAGAGCGTCAGGCGCTACCGAACCTACGGCGTGACCACGCTCCGCAACCGCCACCTTGAGATCAAGCGCGGCGGCCGCCTCGAATTCAAGTTCACCGGCAAGCACCACATCAAGCACCGCCGCATCCTCGTCGACGAGGAGCTGGCCGCGCTCGTCGGCGACATCAAGGCGCTCGGCGGGTCGAAGCTCTTCCAGTACATAGGCGAGGACGGGCGCAAGCGCCCCGTCAGCCCGCGCGACGTCAACGACTACATCAAGGCGGCGGCCGGGGCGGAGTTCTCGGCGAAGGACTTCCGCACGTGGGGCGGGACGCTGCTGGCCTCAATCGAGCTGGCGGAGCTGGGCCGCTGCGAGGACGCGAGGCGGTCGAAGAATAATCTGGTCGCGGCCGTCAAGCGCGTGGCCGAGCGCCTCGGCAACACGCCGACGGTCTGCCGCTCCTGCTACATCCACCCCGCGGTGCTCGAAGCCTACGTGCGCGGCAGAACCATCGAGGAGTTCGCGCCGCGCCGCGCGCGCCGCATCCAGCGCCATCAGCCCGAGTACAGCGTCGAAGAGCGTGCGCTGCTCAAGCTGCTGCGCGCGCGGTAGGGCGGCAGCTCGAAGTGGGCGGGTCGTGACCGTCTACAGACTTACGCGGTAGCTTCGCGGCGCGCGGGGACGCATACAAACCCTTCCCCGGGGGCGCGGGCACAACAATCCGCCAAAGCCTGCTCCGGCATCATTCAAACCTTCCTCTTTATCCCGACCCTGAGTTAAAGCGTCTCTCCGTCTTCGCGCCTGCGGCGCTCAAGGCGGGCCAGTGTGCCCGCGCCCCCGTCTTAAAAGTCGCATTAAAACCCGCGCCCGCCCCGCCGCCGTCAACGGCGTGCGAACCGGCCTTCACGTCGAGCCGAAATGTTTCCAACGGCAGCCCCATATACCTACGAGACTGTCGCCGGTCGCCCGAGCCTCGCTTGACCAACTGTCCGCACCCGTGCGGGAAAAGGAGTCCTCAACCATGCCATACATCTTCAAAGGCCGTCTCTGCGGCTACATCTGCGACGAGTGCCCCGAGCCGCTCTCGCGCGTGACCGTCCGGCTCTACCGCGTCGCCGACGACCGGAACGTCACGGCGCTCGCCGTCGCCTCACCAAAGGACACGTTCTCCATCCTCGGCGACGACGAGGCGGGGGAGAAGAAGTCGCGCCTCATCGCCGAGGCCGAGACCGACGAGCGGGGTAACTTCTCGTTCGAGCTGGGCGAGAAGCAGCGCTACGAAGGCGGGGCTTTCGAGATGGACGTCTACTGCGGGAACGTCCCGCCCCGCCTGAAGCCGCGCAACGACCCGCCGCCTCCGCCTGTGCAGTTCAGCATCACGACCCTCCAGCCGGTGTGGCGGCGCACGCGGGACGGCGCGGTCGCCGTCTTCGACTACTGCGTGCCCGCGCGCTACTGGTGCGCCGTGCTCGCACGCCGCCGACTCCGGGTCATCTGCGGCCGCCTGACGACATGCGACAAGCCGAAGCAGCCCATCGCCGGGGCCGAGGTCGAAGCCTTCGACGCCGACTGGCTCCAGGACGACTCGCTCGGCACGGCCGTGACGCAGGCCGACGGGCGCTTCACCATCTACTACACGCGCCCCGACTTCGAGAAGACGCTCGTCTCGTGGCTCAACTTCGAGCTGGTCGGCGGCCCCGACGTCTACTTCGTGGTGAAGTACGCCGGGACGCCCATCATCACCGAGGGGCAGGCCGAGGGGCGCGCCCCCGGGCGCAGCAACGCGCCCGCCTGCCTCTGCGTCGAGCTGTGTACGGACAAACTGCCGCACACGCCGCCCGAGAAGACCCCGCACTGGACGAAGGTGGCCGGGCGCTTCAACGTCAATGACGACCTCTCCGCGCCCAACGACAACTTCCTGCCCGAAGGGTACGCCGGGAGCCCCTCGGAGGCTTACGTCTTCGGCGGCGGCGTCATGCTCAACGGCAACTGCCCGCTCAAGAACGCGGCCGCGCCCACGAACGGGCTCAAGTACCGCTTCCTCGCCGCCGAGTGGGGCTACTCGTCGGGGCCCGCGCCCGGCGTCCTGCCCGACGTCGCGCCCCCGCCCGCGCCGTCCGAGCCCGACGCGACGTGGAAGGTGGTCACGGCGGCCGGGCCCACCTGGGTCGGCGACGTCTACTACGACAACGGGCTCAACCCGTTCGCCAAGATGTCGGTCAACGTCTCGCCCGACGCCGACGGCTGGATACGCCTCGACGGCGTGAGCGTCACCGCGCCGCTCTTCGGCGGCGGGACGAAGAACGTCCTGCTCAGCGACGACCCGCTGACGGGCAACTGGGTGCGCTCCGGCAACCTGCTCTTCATGAACACCGCCCCGCTCTCGGGCACGCACGCGCCGCCCGCGTGGGCCTCGGACAGGAAGAACGCCGGCCGTAGTCTGACCGACGCCGAGAAGGCCATCATCCACCGCTTCCGCGTGGTCTTCCAGGTGCGCGACGTCGTCACCGACGCCGACGTCTTCACCGACACGCGCGACTCGATCATCTTCGACAACTCGACGCCCGTCGGGTTCGTCAACATCGAGGAGCTGATGTCGGACGCGTGCAACCCCATCACGTCGGGGCCGGGGGCTTCGATCAAAGTCCGCTACACGGTCGACCACCCGCACCTGCGCTACTTCCACCTGCGGATCAAGAGCAACCTCGGCGTCGCGCACCCGGAGGGCTCGATGCCGGGCGGCGACTTCGCCGCGGGCTCGCTCTTCTTCCGCGGCGGCCAGAGCGGCCCGGCCGACCCGCCCAACCAGTCGGGCGGCGTCAACGTCGACATCTCGGGCGACCCGCCCTGCGCCTACGCGCTCAAGCTGCGCTACATCACCAGGCACTACGTCACCGGCGAAGGCGGGGACGAGGTGCTCTACTGCATCGAATAGACCCGCGTCACGCGCTGCCGGGAAAGGCGAAGGGCGGCGGAGAG
>DASVSK010000620.1:0-1840 GCA_036388135.1 Pyrinomonadaceae bacterium
CTCGCTGATGATGTTGATGGGCTGCGCCGTGTTGCGCGCGTCGCCGACCTGCCCGGCCTCGGCCGTCACCGTGACCTGCTCGGCGAGCGCCTCGACCTCGAGCTTGACCGCGAGGCTCGCCGTCTGTCCCGCCGAGACCTCGACCGGCACGCGGCGGCTGGCGAAGTCCTTCCGCACGACGCGCAGGACGTACGTGCCCGGCGCGACGTTTTCGAGCCGGAAGCGCCCCTCGGCGTTCGTCTCGCCCGCCGCGGCCAGCGCCTGACGCGCGTCCATGAGGTAGACGCGCACGCCCGCGAGCGCCCCGCCCGCGGCGTCGGCGACCGTGCCCTCGACGACGCCCTGCGTCCCCTGCCGCGCCAGCGCCTGAAGCCCCGACCCGCACAGCAGCAGTACGCACAGACAGATTCTCAACAGCCTAGCTCTCATGCTCTTTTTACTCTCCCGTGAAGTGCCCGCCGCGCCCGCAAGGCGACTCGGCCGTCATGCCTTGTGAAGACTTAAGACCCGTCCGAACAAGTCAACTTAAACGCTCCGGCCAGTTACTACCAGCCGCCGTAGTCGACACCGACGGGTCAGACCTTCGGCGCTTCTCGTCTTCGGCCGGGGAGTTGGAGGGGATTCGTCGGACGGCGCGCCGGCTCAGCTCAGGTGCTCGACGACGTGCTCGATGGCCTCGTGCGTGGCCTTCAGGACTTCGGGGTGTGTGAGCAGCGGGGCGGCCGCGAGGCAGAGGCAGAGGCAGAGCGCGGCCTTCAGCGGGCGACGCGCGTGAAGTCCCCTCGGCGCGGGCGCGCCCTCGGGCGCGGAGGCGAGGCGCAGGAGATTTCGCACGCGGTCAGAGAGGCCGTCTTCGCCCTCGCCGAGCAGGTGCGCCCCCGCTGGCAGCGTCGGCGTCGCGCCGGCCGGGATCAGCTTCGAGATTTTGACGATGGCCGAGGCGAGGTCGAGCGCCGCCTGCGGGCCGGCCGCGGCCGCGAACTCGTCCGCGGCCATCTCCGACTCGCGCTGCCACTCGCGCCGCAGCGAACGCCCGAGCGACGCCAGCAGCAGCAGCGCGTCCTGACCGGCCTGAAGCACGGCGCGCCTCAGGTTGTCGCGCGCCTCGACGTGCCCGCGCTCGTGCGCCAGCGCCGACGCCAACTCGCCGGGCGTGAGCGCGTCGAAAAGCTGCGAGGCGACGAAGAGCCGCGGGCGCAGAACGCCGACGACCGCGATGACGGGGAAGCGGTGGCGGATGCGGTAGGCGGGGACGCCGACGCCCTCGGCCGCGAAGGGCTCGGCGTGGCGCAGCCAGTCGCGCGTGAGTCGCCGCGTCGCGAGCCACGTCCGCGCCACGCGCCAGCAGGCCAGCAGCACCCCGGCCGCCGACGCCGCGGCGAGGAGCAGAAGCTTCGCCCCCACCTCCTCGTCGGTGTCGTGCGGCTCGTGGCGCAGGTAGGCGGGCAGGAGCAGCGCGAAGACCAGCGCGGCGGCGAGCGTCGGCGGCGACACGCGAAGCGCGAACAGCATGCGCGCGCGCACGGCCGCGGGTCTGTCGGCGACGCGCGGCGCGACCGCGCGCCAGGCCAGCGCCGCCAGCGCCGAGGCGAAGGCGTTGAGCGCCAGAAGCGCGGAGAGGGCCAGGCAGGTTCCGAGCAGCAGGTACAAGGCCGTTCACTCCTGTCCGCGCAGCTCGCGCCTCTTCTCCTCGACCAGCCGGTGCAGCTCGTCGAGGAGCGCGCGGTCGTGCTCGCTCACCGCGTCCACGATGCAGGCGAGCAGCGGCTCCGCGCCGCCGCTGCGCCCGAGCAGGTCGTCGAGCACGTCTTCCGCCACGCCGCGCTCGAACTCCTCGCGC
>DASVSK010000621.1:0-3276 GCA_036388135.1 Pyrinomonadaceae bacterium
AACTGACTGCTCTCTTCCGCGCGACGCTGTGCGCGCTCGTCCTTCTGTCTCTGGCCGCGACGGCGCGCGCGCAGTTCCGCGCCGCCGTGCAGGGCACCGTCACCGACCCGTCCGGCGCGGTCGTCCCCGCGGCCGCGCTCACCCTCAGGAACAACGAGACGGGGCGCACGCAGACGGCCACGTCGGGCGACGAGGGCTTCTACCGCATCTCGGAGCTGCCGCCCGGCAGCTCCACCCTGACCGTCGAGAAGGCCGGTTTTAAGAAGACGACCTTCGAGAGCCTCACGGTCGGCGCGGAGCAGGTGCAGGGCGTCGACGTCGTGCTCACGGCGGGCGAGGTCGCCGAGACCGTGACGGTCACAGACGCCCAGACCGCCGCGCTCGAAACCGAGAACGCGAACATCAGCAAGGGCATCACCGCGCAGGAGGTCAGGCAGCTCCCGCAGTTCGGGCGCGACCCCTACGAGCTTTTGCGCCTGACGCCGGGCGTCTTCGGCCAGGGCGCGCGCAGCGGGTCGGGCGGGGCCGTGGGGCTCCCGAACCAGACGGGCCCGGGCGGCTCGAACCGCGCCATCTTCCAGGCCGAGAACCAGCCGCAAATCTCAGCCAACGGCCAGAGGGTCTCGGCCAACAACTACCAGATCGACGGGACGAGCGTGAACAGCCTGACCTTCGGCGGGGCGGCCGTCGTCACGCCCAACCAGGAGTCGGTCAAGGAAGTGCGCGTCATCGCCAACGTCTACTCGGCCGAGTACGGCCGCAACTCCGGCGCGCAGGTCCTGACCGTCTCGCAGAACGGCACCAACGTCTTCCACGGCTCGCTCTTCCTCAAGAACAACAGCCCCGGCCTTAACGCCTTCAACAAGTACGGCGGCTACAACAACGCGCCCGCGCAGCGCGTCAACCAGCACCTCAACCAGTACGGCGGCTCAATCGGCGGCCCCATCCCCTTCCCGCGCTTCGGCGAGGGCCGCCCGCCCGGCTTCGGGCTGGCGAGGGACAGGGCGTTCTTCTTCTTCTCCTACGAGGGCCTGCGCAGCAACAACACCGACACCGTCAACGCCTTCGTCGAGACGCCCGAGTTCCGCCAGCTCATCCAGCAGACGCGGCCGGGCAGCATCGCCGCGCGCATCCTGAACGCGCCCGGCATCCAGCCGCGCGTCGTCTCGACCGTCCCGACGACGTGCGCCGCCGCGGGCTTCCCCTCGGGCAACTTCCCCGCCTGCCAGGCGGTCGCGGGCGGGCTGGACGTCGGCCGCCCGTCGGGCGCGGCCGGCCAGTACCTCCCCTTCAGCGGCCTGAACGGCGGCGGGCTCGACGGCGTCCCCGACCTACAGTTCGTGCAACTGGCCGTGCCGACCGTCAGCCGCGGCAACCAGTTCAACCCGCGCGTCGACCTCACCCTCTCGCAGCGCGACAACCTGACCTTCAGCTCCTACTTCTCGCGCTTCGAGGGGCTCGGCGGCGACTCCGCGGGGCGCAGCCGGCCGATGGGCGACATCCGCACCGAGCCGCAGAACCTCTTCGGGACGGCGACGTGGACGCGCACGCTCTCGAACACGATGGTCAACGAGGCGCGCGTCAACGCCACGCGCTTCGCCTTCGACGAGATCGAGTCGTCGTCCGACACCAACTTCGGCATCCCGCGCATCGAGATCGAGAACATGCCGGGCGACCGCCTGCGCTTCGGCGCGCCGTGGGGCGAGACGACGCCGGGCGTCTTCGCCGAGAACACCTTCGAGTTCCGCGACACGCTCCGCTGGGTGCGCGGCTCGCAGGCGTGGAGCTTCGGCGTCGAGGCGCGCAAGGAGCAGGACAACAACGACCTCTCGGGCGGCTCGCGCCCGCTCTACACCTTCGCCGGCCTCTTCAACTTCGCCAACGACGCGCCGCTCTTCTACCAGATCAACGCCGACCCGCGCACCGGCGGCCCGGCCGAGTCGCAGCGATACTTCCGCAGCTCGACCTACGCCGCCTTCGCGCAGAACGACTGGAAGGTGCGGCCGAACCTGACCCTGAACCTCGGGCTGCGCTGGGAGTACTTCACGCCGCTGAGCGAGAAGCGCGGGCGTCTGAGCAACCTCGTCTTCGGGGCGGCGGGGCGGGAGCTTGACGACGCGCGGCTCGTCATCGTCGACCGGCTCTACCCGCCCGACCGCAACAACTTCGGGCCGCGGCTCGGCTTCGCGTGGAGCCCGGACGCGGGCGACTCCTTCGCCGGGCTCTTCGGCGAGAACCGGCTGGTGCTGCGCGGCGGCTTCGGCATCGCCTACAACCGCGTGCCCATCGTGCTCTTCGCCAACGCGCGCGGCAACCCGCCCTTCTTCGCGCGCTTCCGCATCTGCTGCGGCACCTCCGCGCAGGACTTCAGCACGCCCTTCAACAACGGGCAGATTCTCTACGCGCTCGGCGCGAACAACTCGCCCTTCAGCTTCCCCGCGAACCCCGCGCTCGCGCTCGGCATTAACGCCAACGGCATCCCCAACCCCGCCGCCGGGGCCGAGTTCGAGGTCTGGGGCGCGCCGCCGGAGGTTGACACCCCCTACGTCTACACCTACTCGCTCGAAGGCCAGTACAGCCTGCCGGGCGAGATGACGGCCGAGGTGGGCTACCAGGGGAGCGCCGGCCGCAAGCTCGTGCGGCTCGTCAACCAGCGGTTCGAGTTCCCCGGCCCGGCGACCTTCTCGGGCATCTTCTTCCCGACGCCCGACACGACCTCCAGCTACAACGCGCTGATCGCGCGCCTGACGCGACGCTTCTCCGCGGGCGTCACCTTCGACGCGCACTACCGCTTCGCGAAGAGCATCGACGTAAACTCCAACGAGGGCCCGGGCGGCGCGACCAACCCGACCTTCCCGCTCGACGTGCGCGAGGAGCGCGGCCCCTCCGACTACGACGTGCGCCACCACTTCGTCGCCTCGGGGCTGTGGGAGCTGCCGCTGTTCCGCGGCCGCCGCGACGCGCTCGGCGCGCTCGCCGGGGGCTGGCAGTTGAGCGGCATACTGACGGCGCACACGGGCTTCCCTTGGACGCCCGTCATCTCCGAGTGCGTCAGCACGCGCGGGCCCTCGCTCTGCCCCACGCGCCCGACCGCCTACTTCGGCGGCGTCGGCGACGACAGCTCGGACGACGCCTTCATCACGGGGAGCAACACGGCGGGCTGCTTCGTCAGGGACGCGTCCGGCAACGTCATCAGGAATCTCAACAACTGCTTCGACGTCACCGCCCCTTCGGCGTCGGAGCTGCCCGGCGTCGGCCGCAACTCGTTCCGCGGCC
>DASVSK010000622.1:0-7602 GCA_036388135.1 Pyrinomonadaceae bacterium
CGGCGCGGGACTCCTCGTGCGGAGCTTCATACGCCTGCGCGACGTCAATCCCGGTTTTAACCCGGACGGCGCGCTCGCCTTGCGCATCTCGGCCTCGGGGCCCCAATACCCGGCCGGGCCGGCGAGGGCGGAACTGTACCGGCAGGTCACGGAGCGCCTCGGGTCGCTCCCCGGGGTCGAGGCGGCGGGCGCGGTGTTGAGCCTCCCGCTGGGCGGCGACACCTTTAACGTCGGCCGCTCCTTCATACGCGAAGGCCGACCCGCGACGCCCGAAGAGTCGGCCAACGCCTCCTACCTCGTGGCGACGCCCGGCTACTTCCAGGCGCTACGGGTTCCGCTCGTCTCCGGCCGGACCTTCACGGCACAGGATTCCGAGAAGGCCCCGATGGTGGTCGTCGTTAACGAGACGATGGCGCGTCGGTTCTGGCCCGGGGAGAGCCCTGTGGGGAAGCGAATCTCGATCTGGCGCGACGAGAAGTTCCCACGCGAGATAGTCGGCGTGGTCGGCGACACGCGCTCGAACCCCGCGGAGCCCGCCGGGGCGCAGATGTACGTGCCCTACGCGCAGGACCCCAACTGGGGCAGCCTGTCGCTCGTCGTGCGCACTTCCGCCGACCCTTCTTCGCTGGCAGCCGCCGCCCGTAACGAGGTGCACGCTCTCGACAAGACCATCCCCGTCTACAACGCCCGGCCGATGAACGACGTCGTCGCGGCGTCACTGGCCGCGCGCCGCGCCTCGACGCTACTGGTCGGGGCCTTCGCGCTCCTCGCGCTCCTTCTGGCGCTCGTCGGCATCTACGGCGTCACCGCTTACTACGTCACGCAGCGCACGCACGAGATCGGCCTGCGCATGGCGCTGGGGGCGCGGGCGCGCAACATCCTCGGGCTCGTCGTAGGCCGGAGCCTGCGCCTGACTCTGGTCGGACTCGCCGTGGGGCTCTGCGGCGCGCTCGCGTTGACGCGCGTGATGGGGAGCCTGCTTTACGAGGTGAAGCCCTCGGACCCTGTGACACTCGCGGCGGCTGCCGCGCTGCTCGGCGTCATTGCGCTCGTCGCCTGCCTGCTGCCCGCACGGCGGGCGACGAGGGTTGACCCGCTGATCGCACTCAGAGCCGAATGAGCTGGTTTAATTCGTCTGTTGAGGAGTAAGAACCCCCGAGAAGGCATCGAGGCATTGAGACTTAAGCGCCGCCGTCCTGCGGCGCTGTGCCGGGGGCGAGTGGCCCGGCCTCCTTCTGCTGCCTGCGCCAGAAGTAGGTGCCCGCCCCGGCCAGCAGCACTACGGCGACCACCCCGGCCAGAACCGGGGCGCGGCCGAGACTGAACGGGCCTATCGAGACCCACGGCCGCGCGGCCAGAGTCGTCTCCCCGGAGGCCGTCACCGCGGTGTTGTAAACGCGGAAGCATTCGGAGCAGGCGAACATGTGCGCGCGCAGCGCCTTGTCCGGCGGCCTGCCTTCTGCGACAAGGGCGAATAAAGTCTCGTCGGGCGGGCAGCCGTCGCGCGCGGTGTTGGGGTAGTCGCGGGTGAAGCGGAGGCGAGCGACGGTGATGAGTTCGTCGGGGTCGGCCACGGCTTCCGCTGCGGCGCGGGCGGTGCGCGGCGCGGGCGTGCCGGGGCTATCTGTGTGGGTCGACGACTTCATCAAACTCTCGCATCGGACGCTCGAATTATATACCTCCTGTGAGGACGTGCAAGTTTCTTCGACGGGTGGGTAGAGCCATCACCCGCGTCCGAGACTCGACGCATTCGCGCGGGGGCGCTAAAACTTTTAGCGCCCGGCCCCCGGGCGTCCCATGTTTATGTCGGGACGCCCGCGGGCCGGGCGCCGTTCGAGGAAGGCTGTCCCGGCTGGAGTACTCAAGGCGCGCCGACGGAGGCGGCCACCCGCCGCTTCTCCGCCGCAGGCCGCGCGCCCAGCACGCTCTCGGCCAGCAGGAGGTGGGCCATGATACGCAACTCGGGACGCCGAAAGCCGTTGGCGAGTCCCTGCATGCGCGTGAAGTCGGTGCGGGCCAGCGGGGCGAAGTCGGCCGCGTCGACACTCACCATCTGGCCGAAGGAGGCCGTGAGCGCGTGGAGCCGTAGCTGGCCGTCGCGCGTAAGCTCTTCGTCGGTCATAAAACCGTCGACGACGGCCGCCGCGTCGGCCAACTCGTTCAGTTGGTCGATGGTGGCCTCCAGGAGTTCAAAACTGCGCCCGGCGTCGAGGGGAGCGTAGGCCCTCACGAGTTGAAGGCGCGCGTTCAGTTGCGTGCTGTTCCGGGCGCGTCCCGCGAGCGCTGCCCTGCCCCTGTCGAGCGCGTCGAGAGCGAGCCTGTTCTGGCCCGCCGCGGCCAGCCGCGCCGCCTCTTCGATCAGCCCCTCGACGCGTCCCGCGTAAGTCGCGCGGTCCCCCGCCTCGGTCGGCTCGGTGCCGCGCGCCTCTGCGTGGGTGCCACCCTCCGGTGCTCCGCCGCCCGCGTTGTCTGCGCGCGCGCGCGCCGCGACCCTTCGGCGTATTCGCTCGGCCAGCGCCGGCGCTTGTGCTTCCACCTGCGGCAGCACGCTCTGCAAAACTAGAAGGGTCGCTTCGTCGTCCGAGGGCGATTGCAGCGCCGCCGCCGAAAGCATCTCGACCAGTTCGCGCAGGACCTGCTGGCCGAGGAGCGGAGAGGCGCGCCCGGCCCCCGCCGCCTCGGCGTTGAGGCGTAAGAGGTCGAGCGCCACGCCGACGCCGTCACCTCCGGCGCTTAGATTCTCGCGGCGCAGGCGCGCCACGACCACCTCAACCACGCGCGCGGCGGCCTGCGGGTCCGCGTCACGTAAACGGGCCAGCAGGTCGGGGAGTTGCGGCGGGAACCCGTCCTTTATGCTCTGCTCCGCCAACTGCGCGGCCAGCGTCGGGTCACTCGAAGCGACCTGTGTGGCCAGGGCGAACTTGAGCTGCGTTTCCACCTCGGGCGTCGCCGCCCGGCGTGTCGCGCGCAGGAAGTCCGAGGCCAGACGCGGATCGTGGCGCGCAACTATAGTCAGAAGGTGCTGGCGCGCCGCGGCGTAGGCGTCCGCCCGCGCCTCCTCTTCCGCTTCGCCGCCGCCTTCGGCCGTCGCGGCGAACTCATCGCTCAACGCTTTGAAGAGGGTGCGCGCGCGCTGCTCGTCGTGCGGCCAGAGGAGGTCGGCCGCACGACCCAGAACTAAGAGACGGTTCTCCACGGTCAGTTGAGCCGCTTCGCCGATGACCTCTTCGAGCACGCGCAGCGCGTTCCGCTCGGTGACTTCGCGCGCCTCCCGCCCCTGAACCTGCTCCTGTCGAGCGTGCGTCAGGCCGCCGCCCGCCGCGCGCCCGGCGGCGGGCGGGAAGAGCGAAACGACGAGGGCGAACGTGGCGGCTATCTGTCTGATGCACATTGCGAGACTCCCCTTCGCAAAGAGAGGCGTGGAGGCCGTCGGCCGGCCTCGGCGGCGGCAGGCGGCCCGGTGCTACTGCTTCGTATGCGCAGGGCGGCCCCGCGCGGGGCCGCCCTGCTGTCCTCCTCGCCGGTCGCGCCCGACGGACCTTCCTACCTGCTCAGGTTATGGCCGCGATTCCACAGGACGCGCCCGTACCTCATGCCCGGGTTGATGCCGTTGCCGAACGCCCACCCATAAAGCCAGCCGTTCTGCGCGTCGAGGCGCGACCTGATGAAAGTGTCGCCCCTGCGCAGAAGCCCGTAGGGGTGGTTCCGCTTCCCGGCCTCGACCGAGCGCAGGTAGAGGTCGCGGCTGCGTACGGTGTACCGCGCCCCGGAGCCGACCGGGCGTGCCGCGTCCGGGTGCGTGTGGCCGGGGTCGAAGCACTGGCCGAGCGTGAGCCCGCCCTTGGGCACGAACCCGACGGTGGGGTCGTTGTTCGGGTTGTTGTCAGTGTTGTCCGCGCGCGTGCAGGTCGCCCCGGGCGCGCAACGCGACACCAGGTAGAAGCTCGGGTTCGAGTAGTCGTTATAGACCCAGATGTATATCCCCGCCGGAACCCTCGCCAACCTCTCGTTCTCGACGGCGCGGGGCCACCTGTAGATTTTAACGCCGCCACTCCCGACCAGCCCCGGACAGCCGGAGCGCTGCGCGAGGGCCTGCGCCGGCAGCAGCAGCAACAGCAGAATGAACGCCGACAGGCGTCCCAAACTCCTTAATCCTCCGTGTGCGTTCATCAAACCCAGTCTCCTTTCCGGTGAGGTCTCTCACCCGTGAAGTGAACCGAACCGTGCCGGCGACGGCCACACGTCTGCCCGGCGGCGTGGCCGTCGCCGTCTCTCGCCTGGCGGTCGGGGAGGGTTTTACCCGAGCCTTCCCGCAGGCCGCGGAGGCTTCTGCGCCTCTCTAATTGGGTAGAGGGTTCGTGAGGGTGAAAACGCACCCGCGCTAAAAAAAAAAGCGGCGGGGGCCGCCGTCATTCACTTCCGTGTCTTCCGCGCCCGCGCTGCGGGCCTTCAGCCGTTGACCTGTTTCATCAGTTGCTGCATCCGCTTGTGAAACAGGCTCCTGACGTGGTTGCTGCGCATGCCGACCACGCCCGCGATGAACTCGAAGCCGTGCCCCAAGACGCGCAGCTCGAAGACCTCGCGCGTCCACTCATCCATCAGGCTTATTATCTGTTCGAGCAGGATGTCCCGCTCCACGTCTCCCGGGTCGGTGTCACCCATCCAGGACAGGGCCTGCGTGTCGAGTGCTTCCTGATCAAGCGGCTGATACTTGTTGCGGTGTCTCACCTCGGCGAGCAGCAGGCGCTCGTAGGTCCGGAAGACATACCCCTCCAGGTTACCGATGACCGCGCTCGACTTCGCCATATAGTGCGTGACGCGGGCGGCCGCCTCGCGCATGAAGGGCAGGCCGGCAGGCCCGTGGCCGAGCAGCCTGTGGGCCAGCGCCTCGCCGGACTTGCCCCACACCTCTCCCGCCGCCCGGTACACCTCCGGGTCTACCCAGCCTTTCACTTCTCTGTACCCGTCTTCGAGAGGGGGCCACTCCGTAGCCATGCAGATACCTCACAGAGCCCGACGGGCACATGATACACGATTAACCTTCGGCGGCGGCCCGCGCCGCGCCACAGCCTTTCCGCCCCGATAATATTTTATCCGGCGGGTGGTGCGATTCCTGCCCTTCACCCTCTCAACAAGTCAGACGGCAAATTTTTATGAGGCGGGGGCGTGCGGCGCGCGTCGCCGCTTCCGCGGACCTAGGTCGTGAAGGAGGTTAGAAATGAAGCAACGTACGATTAACTTCGCCGCGTGGTGTTCGACACTCGCGCTCATGGTGCTGCTGTCGTCCGCCGCGGCGCGGGCGCAGGGCAACCAACCTTTCTCGATAATGACGTTCAACGTGCACGGGGGTAACTCGGAGCAGACGCTCTACCCGTCCGGTTTCGTCAACAACAACTGCGTCGTCATCCCGCCCAACCTCAACCCCGTCAAGCGGAGGGTCGCCCTCTACAACAGCACGCACGCGCGCAAGCTCGACGCGCTGGCCCTACAGGAAGTTCATAGGGGGCATGCGGAGCAGTTGGCGCGGGACCTCGGCTACCCGCCGCCCCACTTCGTCCTGACGCTCAGGTGCAACGAGCGCAACCCGAAGCTTGATTACGGCAACGCCATCTTGAGCCCTCACCCGATGCAAGACCTCCGCGACTACAAGTTCAGGTCGCCGGACGAGCATACGCGCGGGGAGGTCGCCAAGCTCGCCGCGGCGAGCGTCCGCGTCGCGCCCGGCAAGTGGGTGCGCGTCTACAACTCACACCTGACCATCAACCCCAAGGGCAACGAGGCGGAGCACCAGCGCTGGCTCAACATGCAGGTGAGCGACGTGCTCTACATCGTCAACCTCGACGAATTCTTCGTCTTCCACGGCGTGCGCTCGGTCTTCGCGGCCGACTTCAACACCACGGAGCGCCCGACTGCGGATGGCGCGGGTGCCTACGACCACCTGACCAACGCCGCGCGGGGCGGCCTCTTCGACGACGCGTGGCGGAAGTTGTACCCCGCCGGCACGGGCCGCACCACCCCGGCCTTGACCCCCCACCTGCGCTTCGACCACATCTTCTTCGACAGGCGGAGCGACTTGAGGGTCTCCGGGGCCGAGGTGCTGGACATTTGCGAGCGCGGCGGGGGCGGCTCGGCGAAGATGAACGATTGCATCTCCGACCACCGCCCCGTCGTCGCCACCTTTGTCTTCTAACGGCCGCCCGGTCCTAACGGCGGTTCGTTCCAGCGCGAGCAGGGGCTCACGCCCGGCCACTTCGGGTTGGGCGTGAGCTTCCCTGCCGCCGTACCACGCGGTGACCCGGAGGGGGTTGGCGAGCGGGTCAGCGCCTCCGCTCATGATCCCCCGGAGACATCTGGGCCTCCATCTCCTGCTCTAAGCTGCTCAACTGCCCGCGCAGCTCGTCGAGCTGTAGGCGCTCGGTCTGCAAGGTGTTCGTGAGCCTCATCTGGCGCTCGGTGAGCTGCGAGATGCGCTCCGACTGCTGTTCCACCTCTCGCTTCAGGTCCTTCTGCTCCATCTGTAGGGCGTCCCGCACCTCCTCGTCGCGGGCCTGCTGCACCCGGCCCTCCAAGTCCTTCAGGCGCTCTTCCACCTGCGCCTTGAGAAGGCCGAGGCTACTCGATTCGTTCCTGCTCTCTTCGAGCTCACGCGAGAGGCGGTGTACGAACTCCCTCTGGCTGCGCCAGCGATCAATCGTGATTTGCAAACGGCCGCTGTTAAAGCCCACCCGCTCGAAGGCGTGGCGCATCTGCCGCACCTCCGCGAGCAGGGCTTGCAGCAGTTGCCTCTCATCTTCCCGCGCCGCCTCGGCGCGCGCGGCATTCTGCGCCGTCGTCGGGTCGAGCGCCACGGCGTAAAAGAACGAGAGCGTGACTAAACAGCAGATGATGGCCCCATTTTTTCGTCTCACGGTGTTTCTCCTTACGGGATGGTCTGCGGAAAGAATTTGCCGCGCGGCTCTACGCACCTGCGCGGCGGGGAAGACTGCGGCCTCGCGCCCCGCCTCACTGGGGCGCGACGGGAATCTCCGCCCGCACGGCCGCGGTGAATTTCGAGACCAGCGCGGCGCGTTCGCGCTCGTCACGTATGGGAACGTCGCCGTAGCCCGCGAGCGGTGTGTGCCAGTCCGCGCCCGGCGGGTGGTAGGTGGCGAACAGGTACGTCCGCCCGACTTCGAGGAGCGGGTCGTTCTGGACGAGAACCAGCGCCCGCTCGTCGGCATCAAAGCCCCCGTCCTGGCGTACCTGTACGGCTCCCGGCAGGGAGCCCTTGATGTTTTCGAGGACCTGCACGGCGAACATCGTACGCGGGACGAAGGGGGTGGCGACCGTCTCGCCCTGCCTCACGACTCTTCCGACGAACACGTTATGGGCGGCACCCGCCACCCGCCGCGGGTCGCTGAAGTCGGCGACGAAGTCAACCTTCTTGACGATAATTTTAGGCCGGGCGACGCCGGCCACCAGCCCGCCGGCGACGGCCGCGAGCATGACGACAGCCGCGCCCGCGAGCAGCGCACCCTCTCGATTGAAGCGAGCCACAACACCTCCTGCCGCGGCGGGCGCGACAGGCCGCCGCTGTACGTTAAACGGCTACGGCCTGTCGCG
>DASVSK010000623.1:0-3887 GCA_036388135.1 Pyrinomonadaceae bacterium
GTCGCCCAGGCCGAGAGCGCCGAGCGACCAGACGGCGAGCGGCAGGACGCACGCGGCGGCCATCGAGCCGAGCGACACGTAGCGCCACAGCCGCACGACGGCGACGAAGGCGACGAGCGCGCACAAAGTCGCGAGCGGCGCGAGGACGACGAAGACGCCGAGCCCCGTCGCGACGCCCTTGCCGCCGCGGAAACGGAGCCACACGGGGAAGACGTGCCCCAGCACAGCGGCCGCCGCCGCCGCGCAAACCCACCACTCCGCCCCCGTGCCGAGCGCCGCGCGCGCGGCCAGCACCGCCGCCGCCCCCTTCGACGCGTCGAGCAGCAGCGTCAACACGCCGACGCCCTTGCCCGCGCGGCGCGTCACGTTGGTCGCGCCCGTCCCGCCCGAGCCGGTCTCGCGCACGTCGCCGCCGCCGCGCAGGCGAACCAGAAGGTAGCCGAACGGGATCGACCCGAGCATGTACGCGAGGGCGACGACCGCGACGTAAAGCATCCGAAGGCTCCGGCGACTTTTGCGGGGACTTGTGTGCGCGGACTAAATATAACAAGCAAAGAAAGAGCGGGACAAGGCGTGAGGGGGACGGCGCGTGAGGGGGACGGCGGCGCTCAGTCTTCCCCCGAAGGCTTCGAGCGCAGGCTCTTGACGCGGGAGCGGCGCGACTTCTCTTCGAGGGTGCGCTCTTTGGCGGCGCGCGTGCGTCGCGTGGGGACGCGCTTCGGCGGGCGGTAGTTGAGCCGCGCGGCCTGCTCGCGCAGTTTCCGCAGGCAGTTCATCTTGTTCCTGTGCTGGCTGCGCTCCTCTCGGCAGTTGACGACCATCCCCGAGGGCAGGTGTCGGAGGCGGACGCCCGTCTCGACCTTGTTGACGTGCTGCCCGCCGGGGCCGCCCGAGCGGAAGGTCTCGACCTCGCACTCGCGCAGCAGCTCCTCGTCCGACTCCGGCAGTTTTATCATCCCGCTCGACGGCCTTAAAGATGTCTTCGGGCGGCCCGCCCCGTGAGTTCAGCTACGACCGCGAGGAGTTCCGACGGCTCGACCGGCTTTGCGACGTGCGCGTCGAAGCCCGCGGCGAGGGAGTGGGCGCGGTCCTCTTCGCGCGCGTAGGCGGTCAGCGCGACGGCGGGCGTCCGCACCCCGTGGCGCGCGTCGCGCTCGCGGACGCGCCGGATGAGCGAGTAGCCGTCCTCGCCCGGCATCCCGATGTCGCTGACGAGCACGTCGCAGCCCGCGCCTTCGAGCGACTCCCACGCCTCGGCCGCGGAGCCGGCCGCGCGGACGCTCGCGCCCGAGACTTCGAGCAGCGTCTTCAGCATCTCGCGCGCGTCCTCCTCGTCCTCGACGAGCAGCACGCGCGTCCCGGCGAGCGACTCGGACGCCGGGGCGGCCGCGCCGCCCTGCGCGGCCGGCGCGGCGGGCTCCGCCTGCGCGGGCTCGTCCGCGCGCGGCGACTGCCTGAGCGGGAGCCGCACGCGGAACGTGGAGCCGAGGCCGGGGCCGGCACTCTCGGCCGTCACCTCGCCGCCGTGCAGCTCGACGAGGTGGCGGACGATGGCGAGGCCGAGGCCGAGGCCCCCGTGCTGGCGCGTCGTGCCCATGTCGGCCTGCCGGAAGCGGTCGAAGACGTGCGGCAGAAACTCCGGCGAGATGCCCTGCCCCGTGTCGCCGACGCGGACGACCGCCTGCGCGCCCTCGCGGCACAGCTCGACCTCGACCCGGCCGCCGCACTGCGTGAACTTGACGGCGTTCGAGAGCAGGTTCCAGAGCACCTGCCGCAGGCGGTCGGGGTCGGCGGAGACTTCGCCGACGTCGGCGGCGAGCAGCGTGCTCAGGTAGACGCCCTTGGCCTCGGCCGCCGGGCGGACGGTCTCGACCGCCTCCTGCAAGAGCGAGCGCGCGTCGACCGGGCGCAGTTCAAGCCTGAGGTTGCCCGTGATGATGCGCGAGACGTCGAGCACGTCCTCGACTATCTGCCGCTGCGCGCGCGCGTTGCGCTCGATGGTCTCGACGGCGCGTCGCGTCGCCGCCGCGTCGAAGCCGCCGCCCCTGAGCATCGACGCCCAGCCGAGGATGGCCGTCAGCGGCGTCCGCAGCTCGTGGGAGAGCGTGGCGAGGAACTCGTCCTTGATGCGGTTGGCCTCCTGCGCCTGCCGGTAGAGGCGCGCGTTCTCGACGGCGAGCGAGGCGCGGCGCGCGAGGTCTTCGGCGAAGGCGATGTCCTCCGCGCCGTAGCGGCGGCCAGACTCGGCCGTGACGAAGGTGATGACGCCCATGGTGCGGCCGTGCGCCCAGAGCGGCACGACCATGACCGAGCTGAAGCCCAGCTCGCGCATGATGCGCAGGTGCCCCTCGTCCTTCGCCGCCGCGACGAGCATTTCGTCCGGCACCTCCTCGTACAGCTCCGAACGCCCCGTGCGCAGCACCGCGGGCACGCCGGCCGGCGCGTCCGGGTCGAAGGGGTAACGCTCGGAGAGGCCGCGCGCCCACTCGACCTTGGCGGGGTCGACGTGCGCGACGGCGAGCCGGCGCACGCCGCCGTCCTCGCCGACGACGTCGACGCCGCACCAGTCGGCGACCCACGGCACGGCCGCGTGCGCGATGGCCTCAAGGGTCTTCTCGTAGTCGAGCGAGGAGGAGAGCAGGCTCGTCGCCTCGGCGAGGAAGGTGGCCCGGCGCTCGGCCGCCTCGGCCTCGCCGCGGAGGCGGCGCTGCTCGTCGTAAAGCTCGGCGGCGCGCAGGGCCGAGGCGGCGAGGTTCGCCAGCGCCGTCGCGACGACCACGTCCGTCTCGGCGAAGTGGCGGGGCTCGCGGTAGTAGAAGACGAGCGTGCCGACGTCCTCGCCGTGCGCGCGCATGGGGAGCGTGAGCATCGAGCGGATGCCCTCGCGCCGGTAGACCTCGTGGCGCGGGGCGAGGAGCGGGTGGTCGGCGAGGACGTCCGCGACGGCGAGCGCCGACTCGGGCAGCCCCGGCGTGTTCGACGTGACCACGACGCGGTCGCGCCCGTACTCCTCGGAGAGCCCGCTCGAAGCGACGACGGCCCACGCCGACTCGGCCGGGAGGATGCGCCAGATGGCGTAGGCGTCGGCCTCGATGAGGCTGCGCGCGAGGTCGACGACCGCGGGCAGCACCGCCTCGGTCTGCGGCGAGCCGAGCAGGCTCGAAGAGGCGTCGACGAGCGCGCGGAGCCGCTCCTCGACGCCGCGGCGCTGGCGGAGCGCCTCCTCGGCCTGGTCGCGCGCCTCGCGCGCGCTCTCAAGCAGCCGCTCGCGCTCGGCCGCGGCGCGCACGCGCTCGGTGACGTCGCGCGCGATGCCTTCGACGGCGACGGGCTGGCCGTCGGTGTAGGCGATGCGGGTCGAGACTTCGAGCGTCAGCCGCCGGCCGTCGCGGGAGATGACGTCCACCTCGTAGACGGTGGGCGTCTCGGGGTCGGCCAGCTTCCGCGCCGTCATCCGCTTCGCCAGTTCGAGGTGCTCGGGGGCGACGACCTGCGCGATGTTGAGCCCGCCGAGAATCTCCTCGCGCGTGTAGCCGGTGATCTCGGCCCCGGCGCGGTTGATGGTGAGGTAGTTGCCGGCGAGGTCGTGCGAGTAGATGATGTCGTTGGCGTTCTCCAGCAGCGAGCGGTAGCGCTCCTCGCTGCGGCGCATCTCCCCCTGCGCCTCCTTCATGGCGGTGGCGTCGCGCTGCGTGCCCCAGGCGCGGAGAACGTTCCCGCCTTCGACCGCGCCGACGAGGTTGTTGAGGAAGTGGCGGCGGCGGCCGGCGCGGTCGACCTCCACCGACTCGGCGTCGGAGAGGCGGTAACCGGAGCGTATGAAGGCGCGCAGGTACTCGACGTTGGAGGGGGCGTCGCGGACGAGCAGGACGCCGAGTCGCGGGGGG
>DASVSK010000624.1:0-2684 GCA_036388135.1 Pyrinomonadaceae bacterium
TACTGACTACTGTCTACTGACTACTGGTTACTTTTTCAAAGCATACCACTACTCGGTGGCGTTTGCTCTACCCGCGTGCGAGCGCGCGGTCGATGAGGCGGCGCTGGTCGCGGCCGAGCCCCTCGGGCAGCGCGTCGCGCGCGAACCACTCGGCGCGGTCGATCTCGAAGTTCTTCGAGAGCCCGCGCAGTCGCGCGGCGCTCATCCGGCCGCGGAAGATGATCTCGACCTGCCGGGCGTTGGGGAGCGAGCGCACGAAGGCCAGCTCGACGCCTTCGAGTTCGAGCCCCGTCTCCTCGCGAAGCTCGCGCCGGATGGCGTCCTCGGGCTGCTCGCCCGCGTTGAGGAAGCCGCCGGGGATGCCCCACCCGCTCCCCTTTCGCAGCACGTGGCGCAGGAGCAGCACGCGCCCGCCCTCGTCCGACACCACCGCCCCGGCCGTCACCGCGAACCGCGGCTGCGTCACCCACACGCCCGCCCTCTTCACGAACCGCGGCGACCCCCGCCACACGCGCGCCAGCAGACCCTTCAGCATGCACGCATGTTAGCAGTAGTCAGTAGACAGTAGTCAGTAGTCAGTAGAAAAACCTCCGACAGTCGAACCATTCGGGTGTCGGTAGCCGCGCCCGCCGGGCGGAGCCTGCCGTCTACTGACTACTGCCTACTGTCTACTAGCTTATTGCTTTCGCCGGGCGGCGCGCGTAAGATTCGGGGCAAGCCGCGGCCCCGCGGGCCGAAGTGCAGCGCCTTTCTTATCCCGAGCGAAAAGGAACCCGACCCGAAACCTATGTCGAGCGAAGCGAACCAAACCGGCGGCACCGAGGCGGTCGCGAAGCAAGCGCCGACCGAGCAGCAGGAGACGAGACCCGGCACGCCCAAGCGTTTCGCGCCGGGGCAGACCGTGTGCAGCGAGAAGAACGAGAAGGGCAAGCTCTGCAACGGCCACCTCAAGGAGGTCAACACGCAGCACCCCTCCCGCGCCTTCCTGCGTGGCGACGACACGCTCCACCGCTGCCAGGCGTGCGGCGCGCTCTACATGGGGCCGCCGCTCGGGCACGTCCGCGACTCGCGCAAGCAGACGCGCTACGTCGAGCGCGACCTCGCCGCCATCCTCCAGGCCGCGGGCGGCACGCTCCCCGCCTACGAATACCCGACGCCCGCATGGCGCGGCGCGCCCAGGCCGAAAGCAGTCCCCGCGCCCAGGCCCGCGGCCGTCAAGCCCGCCGCCGTGAAGGCAGCGCCCGCCGCCGCGGCGGTTGAGACGTCGAGCACACCCGCCGCCGCCGACTCTTCCGCGTCGGCCGACGCGCACCGTCCCGCCGCCGAGGCTCAGGCCGCGACGGGTCAGGCTTCGGCCGCGCCGCTGAGCCCGACGGCCGCCACAGCCTCCCCGGCCGCCGGGGCCGAGACCGCTTCCGACCTCGCGCCCGAAGCCTCGACCGAGCTGACGCCCGGCGCGCCGAAGGACGAGAGGGCGGCCGCCCCCGCCGCCGCGCCCGCGGCCGACGCCGAGCCCAAACCCAAGCCGAAGAAGGGCGGCGGCGGCTTCAAGGTCGCCCCCGAGTTCCGCGAGCAGGCCGGGGAGACGACCGAGCAGAAGATCGCGCGCCTCAAGCGACTCGTCGAAGAGGCCAAACGCGCCGCGGGCAAGCTCTGACGCGCGGGCTTGACCCGTCCGGCGCGAGCACCGGGCAAAAAATTTCGCCACGCAGACGCGGAGGCGCGGGGATAAATAAGGGTTGAGAGAGTCCCTGTTTATCTCCGCGCCTCCGCGTCTGCGTGGCGAACCCGTTTCCGGCGGCCGCTGTTTTGCGCGCGCGGCGGCGTGTGCTTAAATGCTTCGACGAACGAGGGGCGCACGATGTCACACGAAAACACGCTCGACCCGAAGCGGACGGCGCTCGCCGTCATCGACTTGCAGGAGTCCTTCCGCCCGCACATCCCGGACTTCGCCGAGGTGGCGGCGCGCGTGGCGCTCGTCTCGCACGCCGCCCGCCTGCTGGGCGTGCCCGTCGTCGTCACCGAGCAGTACCCGAAGGGGCTGGGGCGCACGGCCGGCGAGATAGCCGCCGTCCTGCCCGCGGACTTCGAGCCCGTCGAGAAGACGGCCTTCAGCTCGTGCGGCGCGCAGGCGTTCGTCGCGCGGCTCGAAGCGGCGGGCGCGCGGCAGGTCTTGCTGTGCGGCATCGAGGCGCACGTCTGCGTCAACCAGACCGCGCACGACCTGCTCGCGCGCGGCTACCAGGTACACCTCCTCACCGACTGCATCTCCTCGCGCGCCGAACAGAACCGAAGGGTCGGGCTCGACAAGATGTTCCGCTCGGGCGCGCTCCCCTCCTCGACCGAGACGGCGCTCTTCGAGCTGATGCGCGACGCGCGCCACGAGCAGTTCAAGGCGATACAGAAACTGATTAAGTAGTCAGTAGTCTGTAGACAATAGTCAGCAGGCTCCGCCCGGCGGGCGCTGACGCTGTCACCGGGATGATTCGCTGCCGAAAGTTTTTCTACTGACTACCGTCTACTGACTACCGACTACTTCTTTTATGGATTTGCTCTCATCACTCAACGAGCGGCAGCGCGAGGCGGTCGAGGCGGCCGAGGGGCCGCTGCTCATCCTGGCGGGCGCGGGGTCGGGGAAGACGCGCGTCATCACGGTGCGCATCGCGTACCTCATCTCGGAGAAG
>DASVSK010000625.1:0-1899 GCA_036388135.1 Pyrinomonadaceae bacterium
GAGCAGGTGAGAGAGTGAAGGGGTGACGCATGGAACGACTCGTTGAGGACGCGGAGCTTCAGCGTCTGCGCGCAATGGCCGACGGCTCCAAACCCTTCATCACCTCAGGGCTGTGGGAGCGCCTCTCCGCGTTGGAACTGAAGGAGTTCATGAAGCTGCCCGCGCATGAGCGGCTCGCCGTCGGCTACTACCAGACTGCGCGTCGCCGTGCCGAGTCTTTGCAGGAGGCTTGATGCAAGGGGCGAAGAAAAAGGCCGTGGAAGTGCAGCGGGTGACAGAATACGATGTCACCACCGAGCAGCGCGAAGAGCTGAAGCGCGCTCTCATGAAGATCGTCGGCCGACCCGTCACAGGGAAAGTCACTGTGCAGCTCGGCCAGGGCGGCGTCTCGGGCGTGCTCCTGGTCGAGAAAGACAACTAAGCCTACTGAGCCCTCGCGGGCGAGCCTCCAGTAGAGGCATACGACGCAGGCCAGCGTGCCGCGGTGAACAAGTCACCGCGCCGCTGGCCTTTTTCGTTTCCGTGTCGCCACGGAAATTCCAGCCCATAACGTTATGGGGTCAGACGCGACCCCTGGGGGACGAGACGATGACGATGCAGACGCCTGAGGCGAACAGAGAAGGTGGGGGCGCGCCCCTCGTGACGGACACGATCGAAGAATTCACGACCGGCGAAGAAGAGGCAGGGGCCGAGCAGGCGCCGCCCGTGCTTTACGACGCCAACGCCCGGCAGCGCTTCCGCGTGCTGCACGAGATCGACGGTGACCGCTACGAGCTGGGGCTGATATTCGGGCCCATCAGCGACACCGCGCTCGCCAACTACGCCCGGCGCTGCGCCGCCGCCGCGGCCGAAGGGGAAGAGGACAGCGGCGCCACGCTGAGTGAGCACGCCCGCATCTGGCTCGACGCCGCGGCACGCCTGTTCGACGAGCTGACGGTCGGCATCGACAACATCGGGGAGGAGGGTGAAGAGACGCCCGACGACTGGCGCGACATCTTCGGCGCGACCGACAAGTCGCAGGCCATAATCGGCGCCGTCTTCGCCGTAGAGCCCGTTGTCGTCACCCCGCCGAAGGCCGGAGCGCGCGCGCCGTGGCCGTCGGGGAAGCTCAACGCAAAGGTGCGCCTGCTGGTCCCCTTCGACGGCGCGATGATCGAGGTCTCGCACACGCTGAAGAGGGCCGACGCCAGAGCCTTCGGCCAATACACGGCGCTGATGCAGAAGGTCTTCGCGGGCCCGCGCGGCAGCGACGCCCACATGCTGAAGCTGGCCGCCGGTTACGACGCGCTGCACGTCGCCCACGAGGGTTACGCCTCGCACGTTCCCGTGCACCACAAGGCCTTCGCCTACGTCGAGCACATGAGCCGGCAGATGCAGTTCGTCAGAAAAAACTAGCAGCGCTCACCCGCGCCGTCTGCACCCACGTGGACAGGCGGCACGGAGTGAGCGCGCCTTCACACCTGAAGCCGAAGCGCTACGAGCGCGAGGCATGCAGGGCTATCGAGAGGCTCGTCGAGGAGCGGCGCGCCGGCCGCCGCATCGACATGGAAGAGTTAGACCCTTTGACGTGGGAGCTTCTGGTGCTGTGGGAGTCGCGCGAGCGTGAGCACGAGCTGCTGTACCGCGAGAACCTGGCCGACCTGGTGGAGGCGCTGAAGAAGCCGAGGGGGTAGGGAAGTCATGAGCCGATACGAATACGCGGTAGTCATCCGCACCGAACTCGACACCGGCGGCAGTCGGAAGGGCGCGCGCGAGCTTAACAGCCTGCTCGACCAACTCGACAGGGAAACCCTGACGCGCACGCGGCGGCTCTCAACCGAGCGCCTGCGTGCGCTTCAGCGCTCGAACCGCGAGCAGGCGCGAGAGCACGACCGCGCCGCGCGCGACGCCGCGGCGGCG
>DASVSK010000626.1:0-2747 GCA_036388135.1 Pyrinomonadaceae bacterium
GTGGCGGCCGCCGCGCACGCGCCGGGCGGCGCGCAGAACACGAACTCAGGCACGGCGGGTGACGACAGCGCGACCGCCCGCCGCGGCGCGTCGGCGGCGGCCGACCACAAGTTCGCCGCGGAGGCCGCGACGGGCGGCCGCGCGGAGGTCGAGTTGGGGCGGCTCGCGGCCGAGAAGGGCGCGAGTGACGAGGTGCGGCAGTTCGGCCGCCGGATGGTGGACGACCACACGAAGGCCGACGAAGAGCTGACGCGGCTGGCCTCCGCGAAAGGCATGACGCTCCCGGCCGCGCCCGACCCGAGGCGCAGTTCGGAGGCGCAGAAGCTCTCGGCGCTCGCGGGCGAGAAGTTCGACCGCGAGTACGTCAGGATGATGATTAAGCATCACAGGAAGAGCGTAGGCGACTTCCAGAAGGAGGCCGAGCGCGGCGCAGACCCGGACCTCAAGGCGTTCGCCGCGCGCACGCTGCCCGCGCTCCGCGAGCACCTCCGCATGATTCAGCGCATCAGCGACAAGATGGCGCTGCGCAAGAGCGGCCACCTGAAGGACGCGAACTCCAACACGAACAGGTAGGAAAGCAAAAAGGCAAAAGGCAAAAGTAGTGAGGGCGCGCCGGCACGCGGAACTTTTAGTTAAGTTCCCCTCTTAACTTTTGCCTTTTGCCTTTTTACTTTTGCCTCGGCGACGCCGGGCCCCGGCCGCCCCGCCGGGTTCGCCGCGACGTTGATGCGGGCCGAGGCCGTCGGTTAAGATTCGTTCAAAGATAAAGGAGTGACAGATATGGCAACGACCGGGGCGGCGCTCCCGCCCGCCAACCAGCAGGGGCTCGACATACGCTCGACGCCGCGCGAGGAGATGCAACTCTACCCGCTCGACACCTTCCCCTACGACTACGCGGGGCGCGAGATACGGATCAGGTTCGAGCTGCCCGAGTTCACCTGCGTCTGCCCGTTCTCGGACTTCCCAGACTTCGCCACCTTCCGCATCGAGTACGTGCCGAACGAGCGCTGCGTCGAACTCAAGAGCCTCAAGCTCTACTTCAACTCGTTCCGCGACGTGAAGGTCTTCCACGAGCACGTCGTCAACATCATCCTCGAAGACTTCGTCCGCGCCTGCGACCCCCTCGAAGTCCAACTCGAAGGCGACTTCAACGTCCGCGGCAACATCAAGACGACCGTCCGCGCGGGGTACAAGAAAAAAGTAGACAGTAGTCAGTAGTCAGTAGCCAGTAGCCAGCAATAAGTTCAGCCCGGCCGCCAGCGGGTGAGAGTGTCCGAAACCCGTGGAGGGGTTTACCTATGGCGGCCAGGTCGTTCGAGGACGTGGAACTGTGGAGGAAGTCGCACGCGTGGGTGTTAGACGTGTATCGTTATACGGGGCAGTTCCCCAGGCACGAGCTTTTCGGCTTAACGTCCCAACTGAGGCGGGCCGCGGTTTCAGTCCCGGCGAACTTCGCGGAAGGATTCAAAAAGCGCGGCCACGCGGACAAGCTTCGCTTCTATAACATCGCACAGGGCTCCCTCGAAGAGTGTCGCTACTATTTCATCTTAGCCGGAGATTTGGACTACGGCGACCCGAGCGCCCTCCGGGGCGCGGCGGAGGAGATTAGTAAGATGCTCGACGGCTATATGCGCTCGCTCCTTTCAGCGTCGTAAGCCTTCTTCTACTGACTACTGTCTACTGTCTACTGTCTACTTGCTTATGGAACTTGTCGCAATCATCGCCGCCGCCCTCGTCGGGTTCTGGCTCTTCTTCTTCGTCCTCAAGCGCGTGCTGCGGATGGCCCTCAGGCTGGCCGTGGTGGGCGCGTTGCTGCTGGCGCTGCTGCTGGGCTCGCTGGCTTGGTGGTGGTACGACCCGCTCGGGGGCGATTCGGCGGGCAGCCGCAACGCGTCGCCCGGCCGGACGCGCAACGCGCGTTAGGGGCGGGCGGAAGGCATGGGGGAGACCGACACCGACGCCGCCGACCAGTTCGACGCGCGCGTCAGCGCGGGGCGGATGGACGAGTCGACGCGGGGGCTGTGGCGGCGCGTGTGGGGGCTGCCGCGCAACGTCGTCGCCATCAGCCTGGTGAGCCTGCTCAACGACGCGTCGAGCGAGAGCATCTACCCGATGCTGCCGGCCTTCCTCGCGCTGGCGCTCAACGCCTCGCCGAAGGCCATCGGCGTCGTCGAGGGCGTGGCCGAGTCGGTCTCAAGCCTCCTCAAACTCCTCTCCGGCTACCTCAGCGACAAGACGGGCCGGCGCAAGGGTCTGGTCGTCTTCGGCTACGGGCTGGCGAGCGTGGCGCGGCCGCTGCTGGCGTTCGCGACGAGCTGGTACCAGGTGCTCGCCGTGCGCTTCACGGACCGCGTGGGGAAGGGCCTGCGCAGCGCGCCGCGCGACGCGATGATCGCCGACGCCGCCCCGGCTTCGGAGCGCGGGCTCGCCTTCGGCTTCCACCGCGCGATGGATCACGCCGGCGCGGTCGTGGGGCCGCTCATCGGGCTGGGACTGCTCTGGCTCTTCGCCGCGAACCCGCAGACGCCGACCGCCGCAGACTATTCGACCATCTTCCTCTTCGCGTCCGTGCCCGCGCTGCTCGCGATGCTCGTCCTCGTCTTCGGCGTGAGCGAGACGCGCCGCGCCCCGACCGCCGCCGCGGTCGGGAGCGCCGAAGGGGCGTCGGCGGCCGGCGGCGCGAACGCGACGAACGCGACCGACGCCGCGACCGCTCCGGTCGCGCCCGCGGCGTCGGGCATGGGGGC
>DASVSK010000627.1:0-5644 GCA_036388135.1 Pyrinomonadaceae bacterium
GCGCGCCGCCGCCTCGCTCAGCTCCCCGACCGTGCGCGCGACGGCCGCGCCCCCGAGCGCCCAGCCCATCTCGACTTCGAGCGCGTGGCTCCACAGCTTCGAGTTCACGCGCGCGACGACGTCGAACGCGAGGGGTCGCACCTCCGCGCCCGCGCGCGCGCCCGCCTCCGCCGCCGTCGGCGTCCAGCCCCACGGCGTGAAGAGGCGTTCGGCCTGAGAGCCGCGCGCGCGCGTCGAAACCAGCTCGACGCCGCGCCCGCGCGCCTCGTCAATTAGAGATTCGGGCCAGGGCTCTTCCACGAGCAGCGCGTCGCCCGCGACAGCCAGCCGGAGGAGCTGCGCGGAGAGCCGTCGGTTGAGCGCGGCGAAGCTCTGCGTGCGTCGGTAGGGGCGGCCCGCGCCGTGCGCCAGCTCGACCTCGAAGTCCGCGTTCATGTGCCACAGTCTGGATTTCACGCCCGGAAGGTTTACTATACAGGAGATGAGAGTCTGGAGGCTGGACGTCGAGTACGAGGGGACGCGTTACGCGGGCTGGCAGGCGCAGCCGCACGCGCGGACGGTGCAGGGCGAGCTTCAGCAGGCGGCCGGGCAGTACCTCGGCGCGCGCGTGGAGGTCGGCGGGTCGGGGCGCACCGACGCGGGCGTCCACGCGCTCCGGCAGGTCGCGCACCTGAAGTGGCAGGGCTCGGGGCGCGCGCCCGACCCGGCGCAGATAAAGGCCGGCGTCAACAAGCTCCTGCCGCACGACGTCAACCTGCTCGGCGTCGCGCCCGCGCGCACGGGCTTTCACGCGCGCCACGACGCCGTGCGCCGCTACTACCTCTACCAGATAGCCACGCGGCGGACGGCCTTCGGCAAGAACTTCGTCTGGTGGGTGAGGGACAAGCTCGACGCGGGCGCGATGGCGTCGGCCTGCGGGTCGCTGCCGGGGCGGCACGACTTCAGCTCCTTCTGCGAGAGCCCGTCGGAGCAGCGCTCGACGCTCGTCGAGGTCGAGCGCGCCGAGCTTCTGGTCGAGGGCGGGCTCATCCTCTTCCGCGTCGGCGCGAGCCACTTCCTCTGGAAGATGGTCAGGCGGGTGGTCGGCGCGCTCGTCGAGGTCGGGCGCGGGAATCTTTCGGCCGAAGGCTTCGGCGCGATGCTGGTGAGATACTCCAACGCGCCCGCCGCGTGGACTGCGCCGCCTTCGGGGCTCTTCCTCGAACGCGTCGTCTACGAGGGCGAGCCGCCGCCCGGCCCGCCGCGCCCGGCCTTCCCGCTGACCTCTGACTGAAGGCGGACTGAAGGTGAAACTGAAGACGGAGCTGGAGAACTGCGAGGTTAAAAGATGAAGAGACTCGGAATCGTCGGCGGCATCGCGCCGGAATCGACCATCGAGTATTACCGGCTGATCGTCGCGGAGTACCGCGCGCGCGTCACGGACGGCAGCTACCCGCCGCTCGTCATCAACAGCATCGACATGAACAGGATGCGCGGGCTGATAGAGGCGGGCGAGCTGGGGCGGCTCGTGGAGTACCTGCTCGAAGAGGTGCGCAGGCTCGCGGCCGCGGGCGCTGAGTTCGCCTTCCTCGCCTCGAACACCCCGCACATCGTCTTCGACGAGCTTGAGCGGCGCTCGCCCGTCCCGCTCCTGAGCATCGTGCGCGCGGCGCGCGACGCGGCGGTCGCGCTCGGGCTTAAAAAGGTGGGGCTGCTGGGCACACGCTTCACCATGAACGGCCGCGTCTACCCGGAGGTCTTCGCCGGGGCCGGCGTCGAGGTCGTCACGCCGGACGAGGCCGACCGGGACTACGTCCACGAGAGGTACATGGGCGAGCTGATATACGGAGTCTTCCTGCCCGAGACGCGCGAGGGGCTGCTGGCGGTGGTCGACCGCCTGAGGGAGAGGGAGGACGTCGACGGCCTTGTGCTCGGCGGGACGGAGCTGCCGCTCATCCTGCCCGACGCGGCCGGGCGCGGGATACCCTTTTTGGACACGACGAGGATTCACGCCGAGCGCGCGGTGTCGGAGATGCTCTCCTGAACCGGGGCGGGCTACTTCGGCCGCTTGAAGTAGAGGCAGACGACGTTGCCGTCCTGCGTGGCGGTCGCCAGCTCCCAGCCCTCGTCGCCGAGCCTGACCAGGTCGGGCCGGCCGCATGCCATCCTGTACTCCCAGCGCGTGCGCTCCTGCGCCTGCCGCGCGAACCCGACGCAGAAGAGCGAGACGAGCAGGAGGCCGGCGAGCACGATTCTCTTTCTCATGCGCCGCAGCATAAGAGAAGACCGCGCGCCGCGTAAAGACTTCGGACGACGCGGTCATAAACTTATCGGCGACGGGGCGCTCGCATCGGTTCAAAGCCCTCGGCCGCTACTTCTTCCGAGCCCGCTGCGGCGCGGGGGGCAAGGCGGCTTTCTCGTTCAGGACCGACTGGGCGACGGCGATGATTGCGTTCGCGCGCGTCGCCTCTCGCTTGAAGGTCTGCGCCAGCAGCACGGCGCGATCCAGGTCGCTGCCCGCCAACTCGCCGAAGACCTCCCGGATGTCGAAGTCGGGCACCGCCTCCGTCTTCTTCATGATCTGAGCCTTGCTCGAAAGGTGCTGCGTGATCTCGCCGCCTTCGCCGGTGAAGCCCTCTATCCAGTTGGCCGCTTCGACCGCGTCGGAGATGGCGTCCCACGCCTGCGGCGGATCGACCACCATCAAGGCGTTCGCCACGGCCAGCAGCCCGCGCGGGCGGGCCTGATCGTCACGCGCGATGAGGCGGGCCGGTCGCTAAAACTGCGCGCCTCATTGCTCAGCGAAAGCAGCAGCGAGCGGGCCTGCGACCGTCGCCCTTCGCGCAGTCTCTCGGCTTCAGCTTTTGCGACCGCCTTCTCAGTGATCGGGGAGTTGTCGAGCAGGACTTTCGGCGTCGCCGCGGGCGATTGGGCGGATGCGGAGCACGCGAGCAACACTGAGTTGATGCTGATGAGAAGAGGCAAACGGGAGCGACTCATAGACACCTCGCCGCCAGTGGTCTAGGACTAACTGCGTGCCGGGGAGCCGGGAACCGTTACGGCGCTTGAGTCGTGACGGCGGCCGCAATCTTAACAAACACCTACCCCCTTCGCCAGGGAGCCTGTTCCGCTCCTGACCCTTGTAGGCGATACCGAGCATCCGGGCGCTCGGGCGTGCCGTCGGCTTGTTCGTGCGCTGCTACGACGCACTTCGGCTACGGAAACGCGAGTGGCCGAAGTGCCCCGCGCGACTTACAGTTATGATTTAGACACTCCCCCGCGGGACGTCTTTGTTGACAACCGCCGCTGCGCGGTAGTAAAAGACGCTGCTCCCAACAGTTCTTAACATCCCGGTTCTCGACGCCGACGCCCCGAACTCACTTTGCCCGCGGATTGTAAGTGACGCGCGCGGACGCGGCCCGACCCCTTCGGCGGGGGAGGGCGGCGGACGGGTCGCGCGGCCGACAAGGTAAACCATGAAAATTCAAAGACCCCGCAACGCCGCGCCCCGCCGGGCGCTCGCCCTCGTCGCGCTGCTGCTCCTGGCGGCGGCCGCGCCCGCCGCTTCGAGCGCGCAGGCGCGCACCGAATACCGCGCCTTCTGGGTGGACACCTTCAACACCAATCTCAACAACCACGCCGACGTCGTGACGGTCGTCAACAACGCGAAGGCCGCGAAGGCCAACGCCCTCTTCGTGCAGGTGCGACGCCGCGGCGACTCCTGGTATCTCAACTCGCTTGAGCCCGCGGGCGACCGGACGCCGATCCAGGCGGGCTTCGACCCGCTGCAAGACGTCATCGACACGGCGCACGCGGAAGGCATCGAGGTCCACGCCTTCGTCATCATGAGCGCCATCTGGGGGCGCGCGCCGAACCTCTTCCCGCCCGAGAACCCGAACCACGCCTTCAACCTCCACGGCGGCTTCAACCCGTCGACCAACACCATCACGCAGGGGCCGAACAACTGGCTGACGCGCACGCTGATACCCGACGGCACGGCGGCCATCACCTACCAGGGGCACCGCTTCGGCAGCGACTTCTGGATAGACTTCGGCCACCCCGGCGCGGCGAAGTACACCGTGGACGTCGTGACGCACCTCGTCAGGAACTACGACATCGACGGGCTGCACCTCGACCGCATACGCTACCCCGAGATCGGCGTCGCGGGGCAGACGCCGTCGACGGGGACGAGCGTCGGCTACAACTCGACGAGCGTCGAGCGCTTCCAGCGCGCCAACAACATCGCGGCCGGCTCGCCGCCGCCCGCGCAGAACAACCCGCAGTGGAGCCAGTGGCGGCGCGACCAGGTGACGAACGTCGTCAGGCGCGTCTACCTCGAAGCGCTCGCCGTCAAGCCCCGGCTCAAGGTCTCGGCCGCGCTCATCGCCTTCGGCGGCATCCCCAACACGAACGACGCGACGTGGAACTCGTCCGAGGCTTACTGGCGCGTCTACCAGGACTGGCGCGCGTGGACGCAGGAGGGCGTCCTCGACATCGCCATCCCGATGGTCTACAAGGCCGAGCACACGGCAAGCGTCCGCCCGCAGTACGACCAGTGGGACGCGTGGCTGCGCACGCACCTCTACGACCGCGCCGGGATGATGGGTCAGGGCGCGGCCAACAACGCCGTCGAGGGGACGCTCCGCCAGACGCGGCGGACGCTCGCGCCCGCTGGCGGCACGAACCTGAGCGGCATCATCTACTTCTCGATGGCGACGAGTAACATCGCCGTGACGAACAACCCGTTCGCCCTCCCCGCGCCCGTCACCACGCCCGTGCGCCCCTTCGCCGACTTCGCCTCGGGGCTGACGACGGGCAAGTCCGCCAACGGCGCGACGCTCTACGAGGCGGCGGGGCAGACGTCCATCTTCGCGGAGCCGGCCGCCGTCCCGACCTTCTCCTGGAAGGCCGCGCCGACCAAAGGGCACGTGAAGGGCGAGGCCGTCGGCCCCGGCGGCGAGCCGCTCGACACCGCGGCCGTCACGATTAAGAACCTCGACACGCAGGCGACGCGGGAGGCGAAGACAGACGGCAACGGCTTCTTCGGCGCGGTCGACCTCGCGCCCGGCCCCTACCGCGCGACCGCGGGCGCGTCCTACTTCTGCTTCAACGTCGTGCCGGGGGTGGTCGCCGACGCCGTGCTCGACACGCTCGCGCCCGAGACGGCCGCCGCGACCGAGCCCTCCGCGCCCGACGGGCAGAACGGCTGGCACACCACGGACGTCGGGGTGAGTCTCGCGGCATCCGACAACTGCTCGGGCGTGACCTCCACCGAGTATTCGACCGACGGCGGCCAGACCTGGCAGCCGTACGCGGACGCCTTCACGGTCAGCGCGGAGGGGACGAACGTCATCCTCTACCGCTCGGCCGACGCCGCCGGCAACGCCGAGACGGCGCGCAGCCTCGTCGTCAAGATAGACAAGACCGCGCCGACCGTCTCGCTGAGCGCGACGCCCTCGGCCATCTGGCCCGCCAACAACCGGCCGTTCGAGGTGAGCCTGGCCGGCGTCGGCTCGGACGCCGTCTCGGGTCTCGCGTCCGTCAGCTACGTCGTGACGGACGAGTACGGCGCGCCGCTCTCCATCCCTGCGCGCGCACTCTCGGGCGGCTCCGCCGAGTGGGCCGAGGCGCTCACCGTCGAGGCGAGCCGCCTCGGCGACGACCG
>DASVSK010000628.1:0-2802 GCA_036388135.1 Pyrinomonadaceae bacterium
CTACGGCTTCGCCGAGCGGCTGGGCGCGAGCGCCGCCGCCAACGGGCTCGACCTGCGCCGCGCCTTCGACGTCAGGCTGAGGCCCGGCGCGCCGCACGCGCAGCCCTTCGGCGCGTCCGACTTCCTCTTCCTCGCGCGCGCCGCCTCGGGCCGCGCCGCCTCGGACTTAGACCCCGAGCGCCCCGTCACCACGTCCGTCATCATCCCCGTCTTCAACAAGGCCGAGTTCACCTTCCAGTGTCTGCGCTCGCTCGTGCGCGAGGTCGACTTCCGCGACACGGAGGTCGTCGTCGTCGACAACGCCTCGACCGACGAGACGGGCGAGATGCTCGCGCACTTCCGCGGGCTCGTCCGCGTCATCAGTAACGCGGAGAACCGCGGCTTCGTCGACGCCTGCAACCAGGGCGCGGCCGCGGCGCGCGGACGCCTCCTCCTCTTCCTCAACAACGACACGGTCGTCCTGCCGGGCTGGCTCGCGGCGCTCGTCGAGACGGTCGAGCGCGACTCGGGTGCGGGCGCGGTCGGCTCGCTCTTCCTCTACCCGGACGGGCGCATACAGGAGGCGGGCGGCGTCGTCTGGTCGGACGCGTCTGTGTCGCACTACGGCTTCGGCCGCTCGCCCGACGACAGGCGCTTCCGGTTCGCGCGCGAGGTCGACTACTGCTCGGCCGCGTCGCTCCTCGTCCGCCGCGAGCTGTTCGAGCGGCTCGGCGGCTTCGACCGCCGCTACGCGCCCGCCTACTACGAGGACACGGACCTCTGCATGGGCGTCCGCTCGCTCGGCTACAAGGTCGTCTACCAGCCGAACTCGCGCCTCCACCACTTCGAGGGCGGGACGGCCGGCAACGACACGCGCAGCGGCTTCCGGCGCTTCCAGCTCGTCAACCGCGACAAGTTCCGGGACAAGTGGCGCGACGTGCTCGCGCGCGAACACCTCCCGGCAGAGCCCGCGCGCATCGAGCGCGCCGCCAACCGCAGGTGGGCGACGCAGGTCGCCGTCTTCGACGACCGCGTGCCGACGCCCGACCGCGACGCCGGGAGCGCGCGCATGCTCCACGTGCTGCGCGCGCTCTCCGAGTGGTGCCACCCCGTCCTGATTACGACGAGCACGGAGGTCTGGCCCGAGTCCGAGCGGCGGCTCCGCGGCGAGGGGGTCGAGACGGCCCCGGCGCTCGACTTCCGGCGGCTGATGCGCGAGCGGCGCTTCCGCGCGGCCGTCGTCAGCCGCCCCGAGGTGGCCGAGGCGCTGCTCGAACCCATCCGCCGCGCCGACCCGCGCGTCAAGGTCGTCTTCGACACGGTCGACCTGCACTTCGTCCGCCTCGCGCGCGAGGCGGGGCTGACGCGCGACGCCGGGCTGGCGCGCGAGGCCGCGCGCTACCGCGAGGTCGAGGCGCGGCTCGCGCGCGCGAGCGACCTCGTCTGGTTCGCCTCGTCGGCCGACCGGGACGCCCTGGAGCACGTCGCGCCCGGCGTCCCCTCGGCCGTCGTGCCGACCGTCCACCCGCCGCGGGGCCGCGGCCCCGCGTTCGACGCGCGCAGAGACCTCCTCTTCGTCGGCAACTTCAGCCACCGCCCGAACGAGGACGCCGTCCGCTTCTTCGCGCGCGAGGTGCTCCCGCTCGTCAGGGAGTCTCTGCCCGGGGTCGAGCTTCTCGTCGTCGGCGACAACGCCCCGGCGGGGCTGGGGGAGGGCGAGGCGGGGGGCGTGCGCGTGCTCGGCTACGTGCCGGAGATCGAGCCGCTGTTCGCGCGCGCGCGCGTCTTCGTCGCGCCGATGCGCTTCGGCGCGGGCATGAAGGGGAAGGTCGGCGACGCGCTCTCCTACGGGCTGCCCGTCGTCACCACGAGCGTCGGGGCCGAGGGGATGTCCTTGCGCGACGGCGAGGAGGCGCTCATCGCCGACACGGCCGCGGAGTTCGCCGCGGCGGTCGTCCGCCTCTACCGCGACGAGGGGCTCTGGCGGCATCTCGCCTCGAACGCGCACGCGCACGTCGAGCGCCACTTCTCGCCGCGCGTCGTCGCACGCGTCGTCAACGACTCCATCCGCGGGCTGCTCGGCGGCCTCGAAAAACTCCCGCCCGCGCCGCCCGCGGCGACGAACGCGCGCGACGAACATCCGGCCTGAGGGATTTTTGATTTGCGATTTAAGGAATGCCGGCTCTCTAAGTCGCAAACCGACCATCTAAAATCAAAAATTTCAAGGACATACGCCCGCCGCAACGGTTTTGTAATCTTTCGCGCGGGCAGCAGGTCTAAACTTAGGGGCATCAAAAGTAGTTAGATTCCGGCCTGCGGTTCGTCCGGCGAGGGAAATATTTAGCCGGGCGCGCTTACCGCGGGCCTTTATTGCAGGATGGAGATGGAAGTGCCCCAGCAGCAGACCTTACCAGCCGAAGAAGAAGCCACCGTCGTCGTCTCCGGCGAAGAGGCGACGCTCGTCGCGCCGCGTTTCGACGACGAGGAGACGCTCGTCGCGCGCCCCGTCGTGCCGCTCGACGGCGAGGCCGTCGAGCCGCCCGCGGCGGCAGACGCCACGCCCGCGCCGACCGCCGCCGCGCGCCTGGCCTACGCCCGCAGCCGCTACGCCCCGCGCCGCTCATGGATGGTGGGGCTCATGCTCGCCTCGGTGCTCGTCGGCGGCGTCCTCGGCGGCGCGGGACTCTACCTCTACCAGAGGCAGTCGCGCGACGACGCCGGGGGCGCGACCCCGCAGGCCGTGACTCCGGCCGACACGGCACAGCCCGCGTCCGCGCCGGACGCGGGAGTCGAGAACGCGCCGCCGCCGGCCGCGCAACCCCA
>DASVSK010000629.1:0-4325 GCA_036388135.1 Pyrinomonadaceae bacterium
GGGGTTACCCGGAAGATGCCCCACAGGCCGCCGCTGAACGGGAACGAGCCCTGGTCGCGGTAGAGGTAGTCGCCGGGAACCCTGAACGCCCCGCCCGCGCCGTTCTTGAGCAGCAGGTCGAAGTGGCTGCCGGGTCCGACGCCGTACTGCGAACCCTTCCACTCCGAGAACTGGTTGCTGCCGAGCACGGTCGAGTTGGCGGTGTAGGGCTCCTCCTCCCAGATGTGCCCGTGAACCTGCATCACGTTGTTGCGTGCGTGGCCGGCCGGGTGCAGGATGCGGAACCTGACCGCCTCGCCGGTGCGCGCCGTGAAGATCGGCGTGACCGGGTCTTCGCCGACCATCGAGTTCGACAGCACGTTCGTAAAGTCGCGGTTGCGCGTGCAGTCGGTGATGAAGTTGCCGTCGTCGTCCTGGCCGCAGCTAAGGTGCGTCTCCGGGGCGAAGCCCATGCGCTTCCAGAGCGGCTCGGTGCGGTAGTTGAACGCCTTCTGACCCGAGTCTTCGGCGTCCTCGGCCTCGGCCGTGTTCTTCACCGCCCCGCCGTCGGCGTACCTCAGATTAAGGTCGTTCTGGAACAGCAGGACGAAGTCGCGGAAGCTGCTGCCGTCCGCCTTCGTCACGGTGACCTGCGCCCTCGTCTTGACGTAGGGGACCGAGCTGGCCGTGTTCGGGTTCTGGATGGTCTCGAACTCGGGCCAGGTCGACCCCTGCGGCTCGATGATGAGCGCGCCGATGGCGCCCTTGTTGCTGTGCTTGATCGGGTCGGACGACGTCAGGTTGGTCGCGCCGAACTCGGCCGGCGAGGCCACCCAGCGGCCGGGGTTAGCCGGGTTGCTGTTGTCGACGCTGACGATGCCCGCGTACCACTGGTAGGTGGTGCTTTGGCCCGGCTTGATGGTCTGGACGTCGTTGTGACCCACGTTCTCGCCGTTGCTGCGGCTGACGTCGAAGAAGACGAGCTGCGGGTGCAGGCCGACTTCGTTCGACGGGGCCACGTCGTTGGCGTTGAACCCGTTGACGATCATGGGCAGCGTGTTGTAGCCGGCCAGGTCGGGCATCTTGCCCGACGGCAGCTTGTTGCGAAGCGTCAGCTCGATGCAGTCGCCCGCGGCCGCGCGCAGGATGAGCGGCTCGGGGTTGAGCTCGGGGTTGAGCTTGCCGGTGGTGTCGAGGTCTTCCGTCCTCACGTAGAGGATGGCGGTCGGGTCGTGCAGTTGCCCGCCCTGGTTGCCGCGGTGGTTGTAGACGAGCGTGCCGCCGGGCAGCACGTCGCGCGCCAGCACGGCCGTGACGTCGTAGGGTCTGGGCGGAGCGCCCGCCGGGCAGACGCCCTTGAAGGTGCTCTTGTCCTCGACCTTCGTCAGCCCCTTCGGGTTGTTCGGCAGTTCCAGCAGGACGTCGCCCGGCTGGCTGCGCTTGGCGCTGTAGGCGCGAAGCATGCCCCAGAGGCCGTTCCACAGGTCGTCGACGGCCGAGCCGGGCGCGTACCTGTAGTCGACGAAGTGCTCCTTGGTGCTGCGCGGGAACTGGGGTATCTCGAACTCGTAGTGCTCCGAGATGCCCATCATCTGGTTGTTGCGGTAGCCCGAGTTGGGGTCGGACGGCTCGAACAGCCAGCGCATCCCGTGGACTCCGAAGTTATGACCCTCCTCGAAGCCGCCGACCAGGACGCGAACCTGAACCTTGTCGTCCTCGTAGGCGCGCAGTATCGGCGTGGCCGGGTCGCCCGGCCTGACGTCGAGCGTGAGCTTCGGCACGTAGCTGGGCTGCGTGTTGAAGTTCGGGTCCTTGCGGGTCGTCAGCGAGCGGAAGGCGTGCGACAGGTCGCCGGCCTCCGTGGGCACGCCCGTCACCGGGTCCTTCGTCTGGGCGTTGGTCTGCGGGTCGCGCACGCGCAGCGCCACGGGCTCGTTGCGGTAGTTGACCACCATCGTGCCGGGGTCGGCCGCCGAGACGGCCTCGGGGCACGGCGGCGCGAAGTTCGTGCCGGGGCACTGCTGCGCCGGGAGGACGAGCACGGGCAGGCCCTCCTCGTTCTTGGCCGGCGGGCTGATGGCGTTGGCCGGGTCGGGCATCGGGAACTCGGCCGTGCCGCCGCCGCCCTTCTGGTAGGCGAGCTGGAAGTCCGAGAATTCGAGCAGGAACTCGCGGTAGCTCTCGTCCTTGCTGGTCTTCGGGTTGGTCCACAGGATGTCGGCGCGCCAGCTCGTCGGGCCGCCGTCGGGGCGTCCGCCGAAGGTCTGGCCCGTCTCGGGGTGACGCCACTTCGAGCCCAGCGGCTCGATGACGAGGCCCTGGTAGAAGCCGACCTGCTGGTGGGTCGAGGGGCCGAAGTGGTCGTGCGAGAAGACGGTGCGCAGCGTGCGGTCCGTGCGGCCGTTGTTCAGGACGTCGTCGGCGAACCAGCGCTGGATGGTCGTCTGCGCGCCGGTGACGCCGAGCGGGTGCGGCTTGGGCGAGAGCTGGACGCGGCCGCTGCCGTCGGCCTTGAGCAGGCCGCCGCCCTTGTTGATGGCCTTGATGCGGCCGAGCACCTCCTCGACCGCGAACGTGCCGTCCTCGTAGTTCCAGCCGTTGCCCGCGCCGTCGGACGCCGTCACGTCGAACTTCACGAGGTGGATGTGCTGCCCCATGATGTCGGTCGGCGTCCGCACCTGGAAGTCGTCCTGCACGTAGACCTTCGGCACGAGGTTCGTGTGGTAGAAGGTGATGCAGTCGTTCGTGTTGGCGCGGAAGAAGAGCGGCTCGGGCGGGCGCGTGCCGGCCCGCGTGGCGGCCAGGTCCTCCCAGAGCACCGCGATGCGCTGCTGCGGGAAGTGCCAGCCGGCCTTGTTGAACGTGACGTCGAGCTGGATGTTGGCCGACTTGTAGATGCGCGGCGTGCCGAAGGGCTCGCCCGCGTCGTTGCGGCACGGGTCGGCGAAGGGCGCGCCGGCGACGGCCGGCAGGCCGTTGGTCTTGAAGCTGGCCGCCTGACCCTCGGGCGTGTAGCTGGCGTGGCCGGGCTTGGCGTGGAAGGCCATGGCCTCCTTCTCGCTGGGCGTGCCCTCCTCGGGGACGTCGAGCGCGTCGGCCGTCTCCAGCTCCTTGTCGAAGTCGAGCCGGGCCTTAGCCAGGCTGAACTGCGGGTCGTGCGTCACGTGGTGGACGGCGACGCCGCCGCGGATGACGTGGCGCGGGAGGCCGCCGTCGTTGACGGTGTCGAGCGGCGGGTGCGGCGGGCGGTGGCCCGCGACGCCGGGGACGAAGAAGGGGAAGCCGGGGTGGCCCGCGGTGGGCACCTGCGGCTGGCCGTTGACGATGGAGACGTGCGCCGTCGGCAGCGGTGCCATGGCGATGGTCGGCAGCGGGACGAGCGCCGGGATGGGCGTGCCGGCGGCGATCTCGCCGTCGGGCAGGGCGCGCGCGCCGGGCGTCGGGCGGCCGTCGACGTCGGTCGGCGTCCCCGTCTCGAAGACGTCGTGGACTCTCCACAGCTCCCACATGCCCTGCGCGAAGTGCGGGTAGAAGTGGCAGTGGAAGATCGAGTCGCCGGGCGTCTTGTTGCGGTTGCCCGAGCCGCCGTGGGCGATCTCGGTGGTGAAGGAGTAGCCCGGCCCCATGGTCTGGCTGTCGAGGTAGCTGGAGTTGTCGCTGTCCGGGGTGTGGAGCCACTGGTGCGCGTGCAGGTGGTGGACGTGGTGCTCCTTCGGCCCGGCGTGGACGACCCGCATCTTGACGTGGTCGTTCAGGTAAGAGTGGTGGACGTTGGAAGGGTCGTCCGGGAAGAGGGCCTTCGTCGCCTTCGGCCCGAGCTTGAGCTGGTTGGTCTGCGGGTCGACGGTGTTGGCCGGGACGTCGACGATCATCGCCGGGTCGCCGACCGCCCACGCCGAGAGGAAGAACTCCTCGTAGAGGCACTCGGGGCAGTTGCCCATCGGGCCGACGCCGAGGCGGTTGGCGAGAATCTCCGCGCCGATGCCGCCCGTGCCGTAGTTGATGGCGAAGCCGTCGCGGACGCTGTGCAGCGTGAAGGCGAGCTCGCCCTCCTCGAACTGCGGGAACGCCTGCACGGCCTTGATCTCGTCGTGGTAGACGACCGTGAACTCGCGGAAGGGCTGCTCGCGGTTGGGCTCCGTCGGGTTGGGGGGGTACGTGCCCGGCCGGTGGTTGCCCTTATTCGGCCCCGTGATGAGCGCGTTCAGGTCGGAGTGGACGATCTGGCCGTTGTGCTGCATCCGCAGCACCGGGAGGCCGGCGCGCGGGTGGCCGCTCGGGTAGACCGCGTCGTAACAGATGAGCGGCTGGCCGTTAGGCGACGTGGCGAAGCTGCCGTCCGCGTT
>DASVSK010000630.1:0-1568 GCA_036388135.1 Pyrinomonadaceae bacterium
CGTCGTCAACTGTAGCTTCTCGGCCAACACCGTCTACGACGAGCATGACCCCGTCAACGTCGCCACGCGCCTGCTCTACGAGCGCGGCGTCAACGTCGTCTTCTCGGCGGGCAACTCGGGGCCGGGTCTCCACACGCTGAACCCTTACGCCGCCGCGCCGTGGGTCGTCTCGGTCGGCGCGCTCGACCAGCGCGGGCGTCTGGCCGACTACTCTGCGCGCGGCGACTTCGGCAGCCGCAACTTCCGCCCGACGCTCTCCGCGCCCGGCACGAGCGTCGTCTCTCTGCGCGCGTCGGGCACGAACCTGACGGGGACGGCGGCGCTCCCGGCCGATTTGAAGGGGCTCGCGGCGACCGAGCTTCCGTACTACACGAGCGCGTCGGGCACCTCGTTCAGCGCGCCGCAGGTGGCGGGCACCATCGCGCTGATGCTCGAAGCCGACCCGACGCTCACCCCCGCGCGCGTGCGCGACATACTCCAGCGGACGGCGACGCCGCTCCCGCCCTACTACCAGCACGAGGTCGGCGCGGGCGCGCTCAACGCGCACGCCGCAGTCCTCCAGTCGGCCTTCCCGCAGCGGAAAATCGGCCTCTTCCGCGCGGTGATGAACCGCGGGCAGGTGAGTTTCGCCAAAGACCCCGCGCAGGTCTTCTCGGGCACGGTCTACCCGGGCGGCTCTGTCGAAGTCAGGCTGAGCGTTCCGGCGGACGCCGTCTTCGCCTCGACCGACGTGGCGTGGGGGCCCATCATCACGCCGAACGACCTCGGCCTCGCCACGCTCGACCCGAGGGGGAAGGTGGTCGGCCAGTCGAACTACCTGAACCTGACGGGGCTGACGGGCAAGCGCGAGCGGACGCTGGTCGGCTCGCCCGAGCAGGGCGTGTGGGGCGCGCGCGTCACGCACACGCTCTCGGCCGCGGCGACGCCGCAGGAGTTCGCGGGCGTCTTCGAGACGGCGCACGCCGTCTACGCGCCGATGACGGATTTGGCCGGGCTCGACGCCTTCACGCTCGACAACATCCGCCAGGCGGTGGGCGCGCTGGCGATGTGGCCGGGCGCGGACGGCCTCTTCCGGCCGGCGGCGGCCGTGACGCGCGCCGAGCTGGCCGAGGCGATGATCGCCGGCGCGCGCATCCCGCAGTACGTGCCGGACACGCCCTCCTTCCTCGACGTGCGGGACACGACGACGATGAACTTCGCCGAGGGCGCGCAGTGGCTCTTCCCCGACGCCGTGCGCGGCGGGTCGTTCCGCCCCGACGAACGCGCGACGCGGCTGGCCGCGACCGTCGTGCTCGTGCGCGCCGCGGGTCTGCGCGCCGAGGCCGAGTCGAAGGCCGGCGCATACCTCGGCTACACGGACGCGGGGTCGATACCGTGGGAGCTGCGCGGCTACGTCCAGGTGGCGGTGGCGAGGGGGCTCATCTCGTCGCCGCAGCGGTTCAACCCCTCGGGCGTCTTCACGCGCGCGGAGCTTGCGCGCGGCGTGGCGACCATCCTCCGCATCAACATGGGGGTCGAAGAGTAGTTTCGGGAAGAGTCGTGGAGCCCGAGGCGCGGCCGACCCTGAC
>DASVSK010000631.1:0-2499 GCA_036388135.1 Pyrinomonadaceae bacterium
ACCAGCCCCAGTTGGTGTGCGCCGTCCCGTTCCTTTCGGACTCCGCGACGGGCGCGACGCCTTTGAGCCCGTCGGGGCCGTCGGGGGGAGGAGGAGGAGGCGTCGGGCGCGCCACCCTCTGCGGCTGGGGCGGCGTGGGACGCGGCACGGGCCTGCGGGGCGGCGCGGGCGTCGGCGTGGGCGTCTGCGCGGGCCGCCCGACCCTCCGGGGGCTGGGCGGCTCGGTCTGCGCGTCCGCCGCCACGGGGCCGTGAATCGACAGACCGGTCAACAAAAGGCTTGCTGTCAGCAAAATCATCGAAGAATTCCGACGGTTCATCTCTTCATTCTCCTAAAAAATTGGGTCGGCGCTTCCTTCGGCGCTCCCTTCACTAACCAATGCGGAAAGCGGGCGCACAAGCTATCACCCGCGGGCAACATTATTTCCTGCGGAGACGGCGGGCCCGTTCGGAAGGGATCGGAAGGGGACGGCGAGCACACTCCCGGCGGACGCCCGCACACGTGTCATGCAACAAATAGAGCCCGCCGCGCATCGGACTTAGACTGTCTCTTGCGTCCATGTATTTTGGGCGACATTCCCCGCTCTGTTGTCTATGCATACTCCCCGATAGCAGAATTTCCAGCCGGAGAATCTGATGCCCTACAGTCACTCTCGCCTCAGCCGCTTTGTGCCCGCGCGCCGCAGGCTCCTGCTCCCGGCGCTCCTACTGAGTTGCGCGGCCGCGCTCGCTTATAACCCTTTCGGCCTCGCCGGGGCGCAGGATGGCGCAGGCGTGCAAGGCGCTCCGAGGACGGCCCCGGCCGCCGCCGTCCCCGGCAGCGGGCTCGAAGGGGCGGACGCCCCGCGCAGGAGACTGCCCCCGCCCGAAGGGGCAGCGCCCGAGCCGGAAGCGACCGCCGCGCCGTCGAAAGCCGACGAGACCGTGGCGGCGGCGGCGGCCACCGAAGTCACCTGGCGCGCGGCCGACGGGCCGCGGGTCATCAGCGGCACCTACGTCATCCCCGCGGGCACCACCGTCACGGTCGAGCCGGGCGTCGTTATTCAGATAAACCGGAACAGCGTCCTCGTCGTCGAAGGCGCGCTCGTCGGGCGGGGCACGCCCGACCGCCACATCACAATCACGGGCGTCTCCGACTACTCCTCCGACATACAGGTGCCGGGGCGTTTCGAGCTCGAATACGCCGACATCTCCGCGCAGAGCGACCCGCGGTCGGGCGGTACCTACACCTGCTCGAACTGCCGCTGGACGGGGAGCAGCGGGTTCTACACGCCCCTCGGCTATTCGGTCGCCCGCCCGCCCTACGTCGAAATCCGCCAGTCCACCTTCGACGGGCACGCCGCGAGCCTCACGCTCGACGGCACGACGGTCGTGCTGCGCGACGTCGCCTTTACCAGAGGGGCTTACGGCCGCATCTTCTATAGCTACGTCTACCTTGACAACGTCCGCTCCGACAACTCGGCCGAGTTCGGCCTCCAGTTCCGCCTCGACGGGCGCTGGTATCTGAACAACATTCAGGTGCGGAACGCCACGCTCGCGGCGCTCGACCTCGGCGGCGGCAACCGGGGCGGCGACTTCCACCTCGGCCCGGACGTCACGCTCGCGGGCAGCAAGTACCCCGTCAACCTGGAATACGCCGGGCTGCTGGCGGGGAGCACGCTCCCCACCTCGGGGAACACGAACAACTTCGTCGTCGCCGACACCCCGGCCTACCCCGACTGGCGCGGCCCCTTCACGTGGGCCCCGCAGTCGATCCCTTACGTCGTCCTCTCTAGCATTAACCTGCGCGGCGGCGAGTGGAAGATTCTGCCCGGCACCAACGTCAGGTTCGGGCCGAACTTCGCCGGCATCACCGACGAATCGCTGGGGCTCATCGCGCGCGGGCTGCCGTCCGCGCCCGTCCTCTTCGAGCGGTTCGACCCGGCGCAGGCGTGGGGCGGCATCGGCAACACGGTAGGCGGCAACCGCTACGCACACGTCCGCCTTGACGGCAGCACGAGCGGCATCAGCACGACGGTTCACAACGGGGCCTACGCCTACGTCGAAGACCTCGTCTTAAGTAACAACGAGACGGGCGCGGCCGGCGGTGTGCTGGTCGAGGGCACGCGCTTCTACAACAACACGACCGGCTATCAGGAGACGGGCGTCTACGCACACTCGGTCGGCGTCCTCAACGCCGGCCCGGCCTCGCCCAACTCCTTCGAGGGCAACGGCGTCGCCGTGCGCTCGACCGAGTCCGTGATCGAGGCGCGCGGCAACTGGTGGAACTCGCCGACGGGGCCGCGCCACCCCTCGAACCCCGGCGGCACGGGCGAGGTCATCGAGGGCGCTTCGGATTTCAAGCCGTTCCTCACCACGCGCCCCGACTACACCGACACGCCGCCCGTCGTCCGGCAGCACAGGCCGCACTTCACCTACGAGCCGGGCACGAAGCTCAACATCACCTGGGACGCTGAGGACGACCGCTCCGTCGTCTCGCACCGCGTCCTCTTCAACCCCG
>DASVSK010000632.1:0-1842 GCA_036388135.1 Pyrinomonadaceae bacterium
CGCGACACCTCAACGGGTGTCGCGCCCGCCCGCGCTTCCGGCGTCTGCGGCCCCGCCTAGCGGCCCGAGCCTTCGCGCGCGGCGAGCGTGCGCGCCGTCTCGACGAGGCGGACGAACTCCGAGCGGTAGCCGCGCAGGTCGGCCCCCGTCGAGGCGCGCGCAAGCTCCGCCGCGCCGCCGAAGGAGGACTGACCCTTGTAGCGCGAGTCGCGCAGCAGCATGCCGAACTCGGCGACCGCGGCCGCGAACTTGAAATTCTCCGAGGCGTTGCGGAAGCTCGCCTGACGGTCGGGGACGCCGACGTTCAGGGGCTTGCTCGCGTCGCCGTCCGGCTCCTTGTAGCGGAGCTTGACGGTCAGCAGCTCATTCGCGCCCGCACCCTGCTCCCCTTGCGCGGGCGGGCGGGCGTACTTCAGCTCGTCCACGCCGGGGTTCTCGACCTTCTGCCCGGCGGGGACGACCTCGTAGAGCGCCGTGACGGAGTGGCCCGCGCCGATCTCGCCCGCGTCCTTGCGGTCGTCGTTGAAGTCGCGGTCGGCCAGCAGGCGGTTCTCGTAGCCGATGAGGCGGTAGCCCGCGACGAGGCGCGGGTTGAACTCGACCTGTATCTTCACGTCCTTGGCGATGGTCGCCAGCGTCCCGGCGACCTGCCGGCCCAGGGCCTTGTCGGCCTCGGCCGGCGTGTCGATGTAGGCGTAGTTGCCGTTCCCCCTGTCGGCCAGCTTCTCCATCGAAGAGTCGTTGAGGTTGCCCGAGCCGAAGCCGAGCACGGAGAGGGAGACGCCGCCCCGCCGCTTCTCCTCGATGAGCCCGACGAGTTCCGTCTCGCTCGTCACGCCGACGTTGAAGTCGCCGTCGGTGGCGAGGATGACGCGGTTCGTGCCGCCGGGGATGAAGTTCTCCTGCGCCACTCGGTAGGCGAGCTGAATCCCCGAGCCGCCGTTGGTCGAGCCGCCGGCACGGAGCCGCTCGACGGCCGAGACGATCTCGCCCCTGCGCTCGCCGGTCGTCGAAGGCAGCGCGAGGCCGCTCGCCCCGGCGTAGGTGACGACGGCCACGCGGTCGCGCGGCCGCAACTGCCCGGCGAGCGTCCGCAGGGATGACTTGACGAGCGGGAGCTTGTCCGGCTCGTCCATCGAGCCCGAGACGTCGACGAGGAAGACGAGGTTGGCGGGCGGCAAATCCTCCGCCGAGACCTCGCGCCCCTGGAGCCCGATGTGGACGAGCCGGTGCCGCGGGTTCCAGGGGCACTCGGCGACCTCGGCCGTGACGGAGAAGGGCGCGTTGCCGTCGGGCTGCGGGTAGTCGTAGGGGAAGTAGTTGACCAGCTCCTCGATGCGCACGGCGTCGCGCGGCGGCAGCCGCCCTCCGGAGAGGAAGCGCCGCGTGTTGCTGTAGGAGGCCGTGTCGACGTCTATCGAGAAGGTCGAGAGCGGCGCGCGCGCGGCGTCGAGAAACGGGTTCTCGTCTATCTTCGCGTACGACTCGCCGCCGGCCCCCTCTCCGCGGACGAGCCGCCTCGCGCTCCCGCCGGAGACTTCCATGGCGCTCGTCACCGCCTGCGGGGCGGACGTCGTCGCCGTCTCCGCGGAGGCGGAAGCCGCCCCCGTGTTGGCGTTGGAGCTTGAGCCCGGCCTCGCGTGATTAGAGTCGTCCCCGCCGCAGGAAGAGGCGAGCAGGGCGAGCGCCGCGAGAACCAGCAAGGAGAGTGGACGCGCGCCGCGCGGCGTCCGCCGTTCTACGTGACCCATAAAGTGCCTCCGTCGGAAAGTTTTAAGCCTGATTCGGCCGCTGTCCTCGTCTGAACGCGCGCGCCGGCAGAGACTTGCGGGGTAAGACACG
>DASVSK010000633.1:0-2405 GCA_036388135.1 Pyrinomonadaceae bacterium
AACTCCGACTCCCAGTTCTCCATCGTCGCCTCGACGAAGTGTGCGCTGCCGAGGTATTCGGTGTAGCCGACTTCGGGCCGCCCGTGCTCCCTCTGGTCGCTGTTGTGCTCGCGGTGCCCGGCCATGCTCTGGCCGAAAACGAGGGTCACGAAAAACATCCCGAGCCAGACGAGCGAGAGCCCGTTCTCGCGTAGGAAACGGCGCATCGGAGGTGCCTCCGTCGGAAAAGTGTTGGAGCGCGCGTATTCTACCATGGGGCCGGCGGCCGCGGCGCGCGCGACGCCCGGCGGGGCGCAGCAGGCGCGCTCCACCTGACAGGTCGAGCGGGGTTGTGAGAGACTTCGAAGTGTCACAAGCGAGTCTGGGGCGCGGCGCGGCGCGGCGTAAAATCGTCGGAAAATTTGTCCGACGGTCGCGCCGCCGCGTCCCCAAAAGCATCTAATTCTGCGGTAAAACGAGCGAATCGGAGGGCCTGACCCGGATGAACGTCACCCACCTGGAATGCGCCGCGTGCGGCGTGCGCTACGAGGCACGGCGGTTGCACAACCTGTGTACCGAGTGCGGCAAACCGCTGCTGGTGCGCTACGACCTTGAGGCCGCCGCGCGGACGCTGACGCGCGAGAGTCTGAGGGGGCGGAGGGCCGATTTATGGCGTTACGCGGAAGTGCTGCCCGTCGAGCGCGAAGAGAACATCGTCTCGCTCGGAGAAGGCTGGACGCCGCTGCTGCGCGCCGACCGGCTGGGCGCGTCGCTGGGGCTGCGGAACCTCTACGTCAAGGACGAGTCGCAGAACCCGACGCAGAGCTTCAAGGCGCGCGGGATGACGGCGGCCGTCTCGATGGCGAAGGAGCTGGGCGCGCGGAAGCTCGCCGTCCCGTCGGCCGGGAATGCCGCGGGCGCGCTCGCCGCCTACGCCGCGCGCGCGGGGCTGGAGGCGCACATCTTCATGCCGCGCGACACGCCGCGGGCTAACGTCGTCGAGTGCGAGCAGGCGGGGGCGCGCGTCACGCTGCTCGAAGGCTTGATAACCGACTGCGGCGCGGAGGTCGCGCGGCGCAAAGAGGCCGAGGGCTGGTTCGACGTCTCGACTTTGAAAGAGCCGTACCGCGTCGAGGGCAAGAAGACGCTCGGCTACGAGCTGGCCGAGCAGATGAATTGGGAGCTGCCCGACGTGGTGGTCTACCCGACGGGCGGCGGCACGGGGCTCGTCGGCATGTGGAAGGCGTTCGCGGAGATGGAGGCGATGGGGTGGATCGGCGGCAAGAGGCCGCGGATGGTCACCGTCCAGTCCGAGGGCTGCGCCCCCATAGTGCGCGCGTTCGAGGAGGGGAAGCGCTTCGCCCCCGAGTTCGAGAACGCGTCGACGGTCGCCTCGGGTCTGCGCGTGCCGAAGGCCGTGGGCGACTTCCTCATCCTCGACGCGCTGCGCGAGTCGGGCGGGACGGCCGTCGCGGTGAGCGACGCGGAGCTGCTCGCCGCCGTCCGCGAGATAGGCTCGGCCGAGGGGCTGTTCGTCGCGCCCGAGGGCGCGGCCTGCCTGCCCGCGCTGCGGAAGCTGATCGGGCGCGGCGAGGTGAGAGAGGACGAGCGCGTCGTGCTCTTCAACACGGGCGCGGGCGTGAAGTACCTGGAGAGTTTCGAGACCGGCGCGGGTTGAAGGGGCCGGCTTAAGATTTATTCGGCGGGGAGTTTTATGAAGTTCAAGAATCCGTTCGTGACGATGTTTCTGGCGGCGGCGCTCGTCGCGCCCGCGGCCGCGCAGGGCCAGAAGGGGCGCGGGGCCGGGACGCGGCCCGTCAACGCCGAGGCGGAGAAGGCGTCGGCCGGCCCCCCTGACCAGAGGCGTTTCGACGCGCTGCGCGCCGAGGGCTTCGAGGCGCTCTACAACCTCGACTACGAGGGCGCGCGCCGCCGCTTCCGCGAGCTGACGACCGCGTTCCCCGCGCACCCGGCGGGCTACCAGCTCCTCGCCGCCGGGCTCTGGCTCAAGACGCTCAACGAGTCGCGCCGCCTCCAGGCGTCGCTCTACAACAACGAGGGTTTCTACAAGGAGAAGGACGACCGGGTCGACCCGAAGGTGGCGGGCGAATTCCGCGAGCTGACGCGCAAGGCGAAGGAGCTATCCGAGGCGCGGCTCAAGGCCGACCCGAAGGACACCGACGCGCTCTACTACCTCGGCGCGGTCGAGGGGCTCAAGGCCGCGTGGGGCAGCATGGTCGAGCGCAGCTTCATGTCCGCCATGACGAACGGCAAGGACTCTGTCGACCACCACCGCGACCTGCTCAAGATAGACCCGAACTACACGGACGCGAAGGTGACCATCGGGATGTACGACTACGTCGTCGGCTCGCTCCCGGCGCTCGTCAAGCTGGGCGCGACCTTCATCGGCTACCGCGGGTCGAAGA
>DASVSK010000634.1:0-4230 GCA_036388135.1 Pyrinomonadaceae bacterium
CCCGCCGGGCCGTAGAAGAAGGCAAGGTCGGCCTGCCCGCCCGAGTGCGTGTTCTTCAGGAAGAAGGCACTTTGCGAAGGGTTGTAGAGGCCGATGGTGTCGACGCCGTCGCCGTTCCAGTCACCCGACACCGGCCTCCAGCCGAAGCCAGCGGGCCCGAAGGAGAAGACTATATCCGCGTTCCCCCCCGCGTGCCCGTTGCGCAGGTAGAACGTGCCCGTCGAAGGGTTGTAGAGGCCGACGGTGTCGAAGCCGTCGCCGTTCCAGTCGCCCGACACCGGTATCCAGCCGAAGCCCGCGGGCCCGTAGAAGAAGGCCGCGTCCGCCGACCCGCCCGCGAGCGTGTTCTTGAGGAAGAAAGCGCCGGCGAACGGGTTGTGGATGCCGATGCTGTCGAAACCGCGCAGAACGCTCGACGTCGACCTGATGCTGAGCGCGTAACTGCCGGTAGAGTTCTCGCTGTAGGAGGTGGACTCGACGGTGTAGGTGCCGCTCGAAGGCAGGGTGATGACGATGCGCGAGTCGAGCCCGCCGCCGCTGTCGTCGTCATACGTGAGCAGTTGCCCCGCCGTCCCGACAAGGTAGAGGTAGGCGTCGAAGGACGAGGAGGCGAGCGAAATGGAGACCTGCTGCCCGGCGACGCCGCTGAAGGTGTGGCGGTCGGCGTAGTAGCTGCTGCCGCGCAGGGACGAGCGGCAGTCCGTCGACGCCAAAGACCCGCCCACCGTCTGCCCGAAGCCAATCGAGGACGACGTACAGGCGGGAGGCGGGGTGCTGTCTTCCAGGTAGCCCCTGATGGCGGGGAACGTGACGTCGAAACGGCCGTAGATGCTGACCCCCGAAGGGTTGTCGCAGGAGTCGTTCCCGCCCCACAAATTACCGACGTAGATCGGGTCTGTCGCAGGGCCGACGAGCAATTCGGAGCCCGACGACCCGCCCTCCGTGACCCCGCTGCTGTAGCGCACGGTGATGTAGTTTTGGCACGCGCCGGGGAGGTTGGTGGGGCACACGCGGGAGACCACGTTCCCGAACGACTGACGCTTGTGCGAACCGTTGGGGTGGTGGATGCCGGTGACCGTATCGTTCAGCGCGGGCATGGTCGTCGACCAGCCGTTGAACCAGAGGCCGCCGGGCACGGTTCCCGTCAGCCGGACGAAAGTAAAATCACTCGCCGAGTTCGTCGCCAGTATCGTCGCCCCGTCGGTGCGCGGGGTGCTGAAAGTCGGGTAGTCGCCGGTGTTGTAATTCCAGAAGACCCGCAGTGATTGCGCCGCCGACTGCGTGTTGAAGCAGTGGTTGGCCGTAATCAGGTAAGGGATGAAACTCCCCGACCTGGTGTTGAGGAGCGTGCCCGTGCAGATGTAGTCGCCGTCGGGCAGCGTGTATTGCAGATGACCCACGGCGCGCGCCGCGCTCGCGTACGCGGAGGCCACTTCGTTGTTGCAGGGGGTGGCGGGGCCGTTCACCTGCGCCAGAGGGTCCGCATAGATGTGGCTCAACTGGGTAACTTGGAAGGGGGCTTCGCCCTTGTCGCCCGCAGGGGAGAAGTATTCGATTGCCACGCTGTCGCCTTCAACCGGAGGCGTCCAGAACGTCCCGTCCTTCAGCGGGCCGCTCGCCTCGTAGGGGCCGTAAACTTCTTCCGGATTCCGGATGGAGTAGACGAACAGGCGCGCGCCCGGCGGCAGCGCGACCTTCTCGAACCGGACGCGAGTTGAAAGCGCGCCCGGGGTGGTGACGCCCATGACGCGCGCCTCGCCCTCGGGAACCTGAAAGCTCGTGGTGTCGGTCAAGGCGTCCAGAGGGGCGGGGAAAGACCGCACGACGCCGATACGACGTTTCCTCTCGGGGCCGTTGACCCGCGTCTCGCTCTCGTCGAGCGGGGGCAACCTGTGGCGCGCCGACGTCTCCACGCTGATGAAGTCATAGGCCCGGCTCAGAGGGACTTCGCCGCGGGTCACACGCTCCTGAACGGAAAGGGTCTGTTCGGCGGCTGGGCGCGGGGTGATGGGGGATTGTGCGCCGCCGACGCTCACCTCCTGGGCGCGCGAGGCGGGGGCCAAGAGCGCCAGGTTGAGAGCTACGGCTCCGAAGATGAGAAGGTAACGAGATACCCAACGGGTCTTTGGGCGGCCTGTGGCTTCAAGCATGGGGGGTTCCTCCTTCGGGGCCGTTAGGGTTTCGGCCCCCGTCTGGGGTTGAGGCAGGCCGCCATCCGGATGCGAATGGGGCAGGGAGATTCGCGTTCGATGAGGTCAGGCCGGAGACGTTTCTGATTTGACGGTGTCGCCCGCGAGGTTGTGGGCTCCGCCTTGTCCGGCGAAAAGGGTGTCCCTAGTAAATGTGGCTCACCTCTGTGATTTTAAATGGGACGCGGCGGCCCCCGCGTTCGGAGGCCGGTAGAGGGATGTAGTATTCGACCACGACCGTGTCGCCGTCGACCGGCGGGGTCCAGAACGTGTCGTCGGCGGACGGCCCGCGACCCTCGTAAGGGCCGTAGACCTCGCCGGGATTCTTCCCCGAAGAGACGAAAAGTTTCGCGCCCGGCGGGAGTGCGACGGAGGCGAAACGCAAACGCACCTGCCTGGCCCCTTCGGAGACGACCCGCAGGACTTCGTCGTAACCGCGCCCCAGGTCGAAACACTTGCCGTGCTCCGAGGTCGTCAGCGGAGGCGTGAGCGGGTTGACGACGCCGATACGCTTCAGCCTGTTCTGGAAGGGTTGCCGACGGTCGTCCGGGGCCGGCGCGGGCTGAAGGCGGCGCGTGGAAGCGTCATCAGGCTTGATGAATTCGTAGAACCGGCTGGGAGGCTGGCCGTCATACTCAGACCTGTAGGCCGGGGCGTTCGCGCCGCCCGGTGGCTGCACGCACGGGGCAGCGCCGTTTCTGTCAGAGCCTGACACGTGGGCGACCTTCCGAGGGTTGAGCACCTCTCTAATCAACTCGTCCCCGACGCCGGCCTTCCTCAGCCGCTTCAACGCCCCGGCGCTAGTGTCGAACCGGGGTTTCGACCGCCTGATCCGCCCGATGATCTCGTGCTCGGCGACGCCAAGCTTTACAAGCCTGATGACGTCGGCGTTCGTCATCACGACGCCGTCCGCCGCGCCTCGCCCCGCCCGCTGCGCCGGCAGCGACGAAGGCAGAGCCGTCATCAAAAGACATACACTGACGATGTCGATCAGCCGCTTCTTCAAGGTGCCACCCGCTCCGACTCTCAGTGAGCCTTTATGAACCGCCGCGCCGCGGCCGGGAGGAAGCGCATCCGGCCGTCTCAGTGTGTGTCGGTCTCCTCCGGATAAACTTGTGGATGCTCATTACAATTCGGACGGGAACGGGCGAAAAGGACGGCCACTTGACCCGCCGTCAAAATGCGAACCGTGCGAGTCTTCCCTCTTAACTTAGAAAGCTCGGAAGAACCGGGTGTAGCGTGAACGTGAAGGCCGGGCAGAGGTGCAAAACGTTGCAGGCTCCAAGCCAGACGAGAACTGTGAGCGGCCGGATAATATGCCCACCTCGGCCGCATGTCAAGCCAACCGTTTGGAAAGAAAATTGCGAGCGCCTCTTCGATGACATCCGGCGCGGGGTGAGGCGTCCGACGGTCGCACGACTTCAACCAGGCGGCCCCGAGCGGGGCGGGCCCGGCCCTGTGCGACATTTCTAACGCGGCCGAATCACGCGAGGATGGCTTTAACCCTGTCCGAGAATTGGGACGGCGAGCAGTCCGCCTCTATCCGCCTTAAAGCATTCTCGCGCATCTTGTACCAGAGCACGGGATCGCGGTAGAGCCTGACGCATGCCGCCGCGAAATCCTCCGTGCCGTCGGCTAAAAGCAGCTCCTCGCCGCCCACCCAGCCGAGTTGCTTGCCGAGAAGCCTCGTCGCCACGACCGGTAAGCCGTGCGCCGCCGCCCCGAGGACTTTGAGCGGGATGCCGGCCGAGAAGCGCGTCGGCGCGACGAAGAGCCGCGCGCGGTCGTAAAGCTCGGCCAGCTCATCCACGCGCCCCAGCACCTTGACGCTGCCGTTGTTCAGCCCGGAGAAGAAGTCGCTTGAGCCCTCGCCGGCGACGAGAAGTTTGACGCCGTCGCCCAGCTCGCTCCGGACGATGGGGAGGACGTGCCTGGCGAACCATCTCACCGAGTCGGCGTTCGGCGAGTCCGGCCCGTGGACGGTGCCGACGAAGAGAAGGTCCTGGCGCGCGTCGAAGCCCCTCGGGGTGGGCGCGGCGTC
>DASVSK010000635.1:0-4652 GCA_036388135.1 Pyrinomonadaceae bacterium
CGCGACACCCGGTGAGGTGTCGCGCCCGCCCGCGCTCCCGAGGGGTTGTCGCTACCTGCGCACGCGCGAGGTGGTGGCGCGCGTGGGGGCGGTGACGACGGGAGCGGGAGAGTTCTGCGCCTCGACGTTGATGATGAAGCGGAACGAGCCGGTGCGCATCACGCCCAGCTTGAACACGATGTTGACACTCTGGCCGGGCAGCAGCGGCGACCCGAGCGTGATGAAGTCTGCCGACAGGCTGGAGTTGTAGCCGCCGCCGGCCGGCTGCGCGGGCGGCTCTTCGAGTCGCACGCCCCGCACCGCCACGACCTGACCGCCGACCCCCGCCTCGCCGTCCTGCGAGGTCAGCGCGCGCACGTCCGCGCAAGTGCCCCCGCACTCCGAGCCCGGCGTGCCGGGCGTCGTGATGTTGGTGGTGCGGAAGCGCAGGCGCGAGACGGGCGCGCCCGTGTTGTTCGTGAAGGTGCGGCGGATGAGCAGGACGCCGAGGTCGGCGTTCGGCTCGACGTTCGGGCGGCGCTCGCGGTTCGGCGGCGAGGACGCGCCGACGGTCGGGTCGAGCAGCAGGTGGCCGACGGTGGTGTTGTTCACGACGGGGCTGGCGAGGTTCTCGGGGCCAGGCGCGCCGAGCCGGCCTATCTGGATGCTGATGGCCGTCCCGACGAGCAGGAAGTCCGCGGCGTTGTTGCCCGTGTCCTGAGGCGGCCCGTTCCGCAGGTCGCGGTAGTGGGTGTGCTCGACGCCCGCGGTCACGACGGCCGGGAAGCCCGCCCCCTCCCTGTAGAGCGCGGGCGAGCCTGTGTAGCCGAAGGCGTCGAGCCGCGTGGCCGCGGTAAAGTTCGTCCCGTTCGTCGTGGAGAAGAGCGCGACGCCCGAGCCGTCGGGGGCGTCGATCTCCCAGGTCGCGTCGGGCGTGGCCGTGGCGAAAGGCACCTGCGCCACGGCGCTCGGCTCGGCGGCGATGACGGCCGTGTTCGGGTTGCCCGAAGGGTAGCCGCTCAGGCTGTAGCCCTGCGAGTTCGCGCCGAGGAAGTGGCCGCGCGCGGGTATCCGCGTGCCGTTCGGGACGACGAAGAGCGGGCCGGTGATCTGCCCGTTTGAGATGACGACCGACCACCCGGCCGACGCGTCGGTGGCCTGGACGACCACCTCCCGGTCTGTGTTGTTGTAAAGCTCGACGAACTCGTCCGTCGGGCCCGCGGGGCCGCGCAGCCGCAGCTCGCTGATGACGACCTGACCCGGCTGTATCTGGGTCTGCGCGGCGGCCGGACTTCCGGCGAGGGTGCCGCCGCAGACGAGGACTGCGGCGGCGGCGGTGGTGCGAAGGCGCTGGTAGAGACGCATAGAACCTCCCTGGGTGTGTGAAGGGACAAGATTAGCCGTGGGGAGCTACTTGCGCCGGAGGCGGAAGGGTTACGCCTCCGGGGAGAAAATAAACCCGCCTGAAATCTTCTGACGGCCGCACGAACGCCTCTTACGGGCGCGGGGTGCGCCGGCGTGATTCCGGCTGAAGCCGCCCGGGTAAAATTCTCTCCTGACCTTTAACGCGCAATCGGGCCGCCGAATCCCTCAGACGGAAGGCAAAAGTAAAAAGTAAAAAGGCGAAAGTGCGGACGCGCCGCGCGCGGATAACTCCGCCTTATTGCCGCCCCTTTGCCTCTTCACTATTGCCTTTCGCCTTTTTACTTTTGCCCTCCCCCGGTCGGTATCCCCCTTTCCTTGACACCATTTACCGACGCCGTTATCATCCTTGTTTTCGGCTGGGGCTGGCCGACGCGTCTGTGTAGTTATGTTCGAGTCTTTATCCGACAAGCTGAAGCGCTCGCTGAAGAGCCTGCGCGGCGAGGGCGTACTCACGCCGGCGCACGTCGACGCCGCGCTGCGCGAAATCCGCCTCGCCCTCCTCGAAGCGGACGTCAACTACAAGGTCGCCAAGGACTTCATCGCGTCGGTCAAGGAGAAGGCCGAGGGGCAGCAGGTCTGGCAGGAGCTGAAGCCGTCTGAGCAGGTCGTCAAGATCGTCTTCGACGAGCTGGTCGAGCTTCTGGGCGGCACCTCGTCGCGGCTGGTCTTCACCAGGACGAGCCCGAACGTCGTGATGATCGTCGGCCTCCAGGGGTCGGGTAAGACGACCTCGACCGGCAAGATCGCGATGTGGCTGGCGAAGAACCAGCAGCGCAAGCCGCTCCTGGTCTCGACGGACGTCGACCGCCCGGCCGCGCGCCAGCAGCTCGCCGTCATCGCGAAGGCCACGGGGCAGTCGATATTTGAAAAGCCCGAGTCGAACGACCCCGTCGAGCTGGCGCGCGAGGCTTACAGGCACGCGCAGCAGACCGGCTACGACACGCTGCTCATCGACACGGCCGGCCGCCTCCACGTCGACGAAGAGTTGATGGAGGAGCTGGTTCAGATCAAGGCCGAGACGCGCCCCGTAGAGATTCTCTTCGTCGCCGACGCGATGACCGGGCAGGACGCGGTGCGCTCGGGCGAGGAGTTCCACCGCCGCGTCGGCATCACGGGCGTCGTGCTCACCAAGATGGACGGCGACGCGCGCGGCGGCGCGGCGCTCTCGATCAAGCAGGTGACGGGGCAGCCGGTGAAGTTCGTCGGCGTCGGCGAGAAGTACGACGCGCTGGAGCCCTTCTACCCCGACCGCATCGCGCAGCGCATCCTCGGCATGGGCGACGTGCTCTCGCTCATCGAGGAGGTGCAGTCGAAGGTCGACCAGTCGGAGGCCGAGGCGCAGCTCGAAAAGTTACAGAAGAACAAGTTCACGCTCGACGACTTCCGCAGCCAGTTGCGGCAGGTCAAGCGCATGGGCTCGTTCTCGAAGATCATGAAGCTGCTGCCCGACCAGTTGCTCGGCGGGATGGGCATGCCGCAGTTGGACGAAGAGCAGACGGCCGAGATGGAGCAGCAGCTCAAGCGCACGGAGGCCATCATCGACTCGATGACGATGCAGGAGCGCGAAGACCACCGCATCCTGAACGCGAGCCGCCGGCGCAGGGTGGCGCGCGGGTCGGGCTCGACCGTCACCGAGGTCAACCAGCTCATCAAGCAGTACGTCGAGATGCGGCAGATGATGCAGCAGCTCTCGCGCTCCGGCCTCTTCGGCGGGGGCGCGCCCGGCGGCGGGGGCGGGGGCGTGAAGGGGCGGATGATGCGCCGGATGGCCGGCATGATGGGCATGCCCGACATGAGCGGCATGTTGGGCGGCGGCGGGGACGACGGCGACGCCGCCGGCCTCCCGCCGGGCGGTCTCCCGCCCGGCCTCCCGCCCGCGCCCGGGCACCGCAAGAAGAAGAAGCCGCGGCACAAGAAACGCAGGTAGGCAGTGGCCGGTAGTCGGTAGTCGGTAAGCTCCGCCCCGCGGACGTCGACGACGACGCCGCCGGCCCGACCCGCAAAGGTTTTTCCACTGTCTACCGACTACTGTCTACTGACCACTGTTTTGGAGGATAGATGTTAGCAATCAGACTGATGCGCATGGGCGCGAAGAAGAGCCCGTCTTACCGCGTTGTCGTCAAGGAGAAGCTGTCGAAGCGCGACGGCGCTTACGTCGAGAACGTCGGCTTCTACAACCCGACGCGCGAGCCCGCCGAGATTCGGCTCAAGATGGATCGCGTCAACTACTGGATCGAGCGCGGCGCGCAGCCGACCGACACCGTCCGGCAGCTCATCCGCCAGCAGGCGAGGGCGCAGGCCGCCGAGCCGCAGCCGGCGGCGTAACCGCCGGGTTCGGAGTCCCGGGCTCGAAGTTGAAACCTTCGGCCTCGACCCTTGAACCTCGAAACCCGAATTCGTGATGAGAGAAGCCGTCGAGTTAATCGTCAAACGTCTCGTGCGCGAGGGCGAGTCGGTCGACGTGCGCGAGGTCGAGCGCGACCGCTCGACGAGCGTCATCGAGATACGGGTGGCGCAGGCGGACGTCGGCAAGGTCATCGGCCGGCAGGGGCGGACGGTCAAGGCGCTGCGCTCGCTCCTCTACGCGGCGGGGCAGAAGAAGGGGCGGCGCTACGTCCTCGAAATCGTCGAATGAGCGGCGGGGGCGAGAGGCGCGCCGGAGACGACGACCTTGCCTCGGTCGAGTTGGTCCTGGTGGCGCGCGTCGCGAAGCCGCACGGGGTCAGGGGTGAGGTCGCCTCGGACCTCCTGACCGACTTCCCCGAGCGGTTCGGGCGGCTCGAAGAGCTGATCGCGGTCTTCCCCGGCGGGCGGCGCGCGCGACTCGCCCTCGAAGGCCACCGGTTCCACGGCGGACGCATCCTCCTCAAGCTCGGGGGCTTCGACACGCCGGAGGCGGCCGCCGCGCTCGCGGGCTGCGAGCTGGCCGTCCCCGAGTCCGAGGCGGTCGAGCTGGAAGAGGGCGAGTTCTACGACTGGCAGCTCGAAGGCTGCCGCGTCGAGACGGTCGGGGGGCGGGACGTGGGCACCGTGCGCGAGGTGCTCCACACGGGCGGCGAGGCCCCCGTGCTCGTCATCCGCGACGAGGCCGGGCGCGAAAACCTCGTCCCGCTGGCCGAGAGCATCTGCGTCGAGATCGACGTCGGGGCCGGGCTCATCCGGGTGGACGCGCCGGAAGGACTTCTGGAGGGTGAATAGTGAATGGTAAATGGTGAATAGTAGTTGGGCGATCCGGCGTCGAATGCCGT
>DASVSK010000636.1:0-6006 GCA_036388135.1 Pyrinomonadaceae bacterium
CGGGGTTCGGCAGCTCCACCCTCACCTTGCCAGTGCGGGTCTCCTCGTCGAGGCGCGGGTCGATGTAGTTGACGCGTCCGGCGAAGGCGTCTCCGCCCAGCGCGGCCGAGCGCACCTCGGCGGGCGTCCCCGGCCTGAGCAGACCCATCTGCGCCTCGGGCACGTTCGCGATGACCCACACGGTGGAAGTGTTGGCGATGGTGAAGAGCGCGGTGCCCGCCTCGACGCCCGCCCCGGCGTTGACCAGCCGCTCCGTGACGGAGCCGGAGACGGGGGCGAGGAGCGTCACGAGCGAGGTGTTGCGGCTGTGGTCGTCGTCGCGCTCGCCCTCCGCGATGTTGACCCCTAGCGAGCGCATCTCGTCGCGGATGTGCGCCACGTCCACGCGCGCCGTCTCTACGGCCGCGCGGGCCTCCTGCACCTCCTTGTTGAGCGAGATGTTCGACTGGAAGTCGTACTCGGCCTTCGCGGTCTTGTAGGCGGTCTCCGCCGCGATCAGGTCTTTACCCGCGCCCGCGCCGAGTTCGATAAGGCGGCGCGTACGCCTGAGCGTGGCGTCGGCCTCGTCGAGCTTTGCCTTGGCGGAGAGGACGGCGACGCGGTTCTCAGCGCGGTTGACGCGCTGAAGGTTACGCTCCGCGAGCGCCAGTGTAGTCTCGGCCTCGTGGAGTTTGCCGTGGAGCTGCGCGATCTGTGGGCTGGAGATGACGGCCAGCACCTGCCCGGCGCGCACGAAGTCTCCGAGTGCGGCGTTAACCCGCTCGACCCGGCCGCCGACGAGCGGCGTGGCCTGCTGCGACTGCTGCTGGTTGGTCTCGACCGTGCCGGTTACCCGCAGGAGAGCCACGGCCGGCCGCTCGGTCACGCCTTCGATCTCGAGCCCGGCTGCCTCGCGCGCCTCGGGGGTGAGCATCACCTCTTCGCCTTCGCCGTGCTCACCGCCCTCGCCGTGACCTTCGCCCCCTGCGGCCTTGCCCGACTCCGCGCTCACCTTTACCTCTGTAGAAGCAGGTGTCCGGCCACTCCGCCAGAGGAGCAGCGCCGCGAGGGCGAAGACGGCGACGATGGCGACGGTGGCGACGACGGCCACGCTGCGGTTGCGTGGCCGGGGCACTGCCCTGACCGTCTCCTCTTCGACGAGCGTCGCGCCGCCGGCGTGCTCCGTCACCTCGGTGACGCGCTCGACCTCGACGGTCTCCCCGTCTTCCCGCTCCCCGCGGCGGGGCGGGTTCGCGTCATGCTTTTTTGTCTGGTCTGACATGCTCTGAATACCTCACTGTTGGTCGGCGGGGGCGCCGACGGCCGACCGGAGGTCGGCGAGCGCGCGGTATTGCTCCGAGAGCGCCTCGGTGAAGTCGCGCTGGGAGTCGAGGAGGCGGCGCTGCTCGGCCAGCAGCTCCGTGACGCTGAAGTGGCCCAGCTCGTAGGCCGCGCGCATGACCCTGACGTTCTCGCTGGAGCGCTGGATGACGCCCTGCTCGTAGGCGACGAGCGCCTTAGAAGCGGCCTCGTAGCGCGCGTAAGCGCTCGCCACCTCGGAGCGAATCACCGATTCGAGGAACTCGCGGCGGGCACGCGCCTGCGCGATGGCGGCGGCGGCCTCGGCCTTCGCCCCTTGGTTCTTGTTGAAGACGGGCAGCCCCACCGAGACGCCGAAGGTGAGCAGGCGATCCTTGTCACGCAAGACCCCGACGGGCGTGTCGTCGAAGGCACCGCGGCTGACCGTGTAGCGTGTGAAGGCGGTCACCTCAGGCGAGCCCTGCGCGCGGGCGAGCCGCAGCCCGGCCTCCGCGACCTCCTCGGTGAGACGGGCGAGGCGGAGGTCAGGGCGGGTGCGCAGCGCCGCCTCGACCGCGGCCTCGACGGAGCCGGGCGGCCGGCGCAGCGCCGCGTTAGCCAGCTCTTCTCGCAGCCGGAGGGGCTCGGCTGCCGGGACGCCCGCGAGTGCCTTCAGGCGAAGGAGCGTGGCCTGCAGTCGCCCCTCTGCGAGTGCGCGGCGCGAGCGCAGACGCTCCACCTCCACCCTGAGCAGGTTGAGCTCGATGGGGGCCGACTCGCCCTCGTTGACGCGCGCCTGCACGACGACGACCGTCTTCGTGTCGAGGTCGGTGAGCCCCTCGGTAATCTCCAGCTCGCGCAGCGCGGCGAGTGCCTCGGCGTAGAGTCCGAGCACCTCGGAGGCGAGCCGGCGCTCTCGGTCGGTGACCTCGGCCTCGGCGGCCTCGAGCTCGACGCGCGCGAGGTCTATCCGGCGCCGCCTCTGCCCGCCGACCTCCAGCGGCACCGAGACGCCGACGCTCGTCTCGCTCTCGCCGGCCGAGCCGGTCAGCCGCCCCGTCGTCTGCTCGAAGTCTAGTGTGGGGTTGGGTCGGAGTCCCGCCTGGCGCAGGCGCGCGCGGGCTCTCTCGATGTCGAGGCGCGCGGCCGCCAGCTCGCCGTTCGAGACAAGCGCCCGTCGCACGAGATCCGTGGATGAAGCGCCCTGGGCGGGGTCGAAGTAGGGCCTGAGGGCGGACACGGCCACCGGTGTGACGGCGCCCGATGGTGGGCGCGCGGGACCGCCTGCGCTCGCGACCACGCCCGGCGTCTCCGGGGCGGTCTGCGCGCGGGGGGCGGCGCCTAAAGCTGACAGGGATAACGCGAGCGCGCACAGCGCCCGGCCGTAGACGGTCATCGCTCTAAACCTTTCCGCTGAAACTGTCGAGGCGGGCCCGGGGCGGCGGCGTAGCCTTCCGAACGACTCTTCCTTTACGCGACAGCCGAAGACGGTGTCGCCGGCGGAAGGCACACGGCGGCCAGGCTGATGGAGCCCGGGCAGACTTTCAGTTGAACTGGTTTAGGCGAAACGCGGAGGGTGGTACTGGAGCGGGAGCGGAGGCGAAGGCAGTGAGTCAAGTCCGAGCGGAGGCTGTTGGGATCTCAGCTCCGCAGCGACGACCGGGGTTACGGCGAGGCCGGGAAGCACGTGCGCGCAGCAGCAGAAGCAGTCTTCCTCGTGCGGCACCTCGGAGTCCCGGCCGGGCGACGGCGCTTGGGTCCCGGGGTCGGAGCCGAGGCCGGCCGTCTCGGGTGCGGCCGTCATTGCGAGCGGCAGGCCGCCGATCTCCTCGCCCGAGCAGAAGTATTGCGGGAGGGTAATGTCCGCGACCGTGAAGAGCACGAAGAAAACGGCCACGGCGCGGACGAGCCGCGCGTGCCGCCTTCTGATCATGCCCATGTTCAGTCCCTGCTTCATCGGCGCAAACCTAACAGACGTTTGTAGCACAGGCAAAACGGGAGGGTCAATTCAACGCGGGAGCGGGTAGTGTCCTAAATCTGTATTGCTCTGAATGGGCTGCGAGGGTTATGTGTTACTTCATAAAACTTATTCCTCACATCACGGAACATTTTAGTGCCAGCGAGTGTCTAATAGAATAAGACCTCAATTAGCTCCCCAATTAAGGCCCCAAGACGTAAGAATTATTTGACGTGAGAGGGGTGGAAAGATGACCCAGTTTGAACGAAGAGCCTTGACGGTGGAACTGGCGATTCTTAGCCTGACCCTAATCGTCACTACCACCACAGGCCTGGGCATCTATTACCAGGCAACCAGACATTACAACATTCAACGAACCAGCTACATGATTGAACGATCCAATACTAAAGAGCTGGTGGACGCCAGAGAGGTTACTGATAACTGGCTCGCCACGGGCGAGAGTGCTAAATCCCTGATGGATCGTGCAATTGACCCGCATAGCCAAAAGCCTGAATCGTCAAAAACAAAGGAGGAAACTTTAGAATCGGAGAAGGCTGGGAAGGCGGCGGCGACTTTTAAAAGCATTAGGGTGTTCTGTAACTTCTTTCAAGAGCTCGGCACGGCGGAGAAGCACCACACTTTGGACGAAGGATACATGTGGGATGTGTTCGGGGCTGGCGTGACCAAGTACGGTGGTGAGTTAAAGCCCTTTGTCGAGGAGCTAAGAGTGAGGCGACAACGCCCGCAACTGCTGAAGGAGTTTTTATCCCTTACGGAGAAGATGAAAGAATTGAATAAGAAATATGCCGAGAATTGAGACCGCTATACTTTATGATTAACATTGGCACGCATCGAAGTAATAACAGCCTCAGGCGCGACACGACCGCCTCGCTGTAGCGCGTTAGGAGACAAGAAGTCTGCCGCGCGGGGCTACCCGCTTGTACCTTTCTTCCCCGCGCGGTACCGCAGCGCAGGCCCCAGACGTTCCTTTACCGACCCTGCCGTCCGTCCCGGCTCTCGCCGTACAGCTTCTCCTTCGGCCTGCGGGGCGAACAGCGATTCGAGTAGCGGCGAGCGCCGTCGTCCCCCCTCATCTCCTTCGCGTAATGTGAAGGGCGCGCACTCCCTGCACCGCGCCGCGACGCGCAGGCCGCCGTCGGCGAGGGCCCGCCGGGTGAAGAGCGTGCCTTCGCCGATGGCGGCGCCGCACGAGGAGCACAGGAGCGGCCTCAGCGCACGATAGATCGGCGCCTCCGAGCCGTCTGCGGCATCCGCCTTCCCGACGATGACGCTGATGCCCTTCGCCATCTCGCTATCCTCCGGGGCGCTCCCCACGCCGCCTCTCCAGCCAACACGCGGCCGCGCGCTCTACTTCGGCCGGCGACTCCAGCAACTCGACCTCCCGCCAGAGGGTGAGGAGGGCGTGCCGCGCCTCCTCATCCGAGGTGAAAGAGACGTGCTCGAAGCGGCCGACGTGGACCCGGCAGAGTTCGCCGTCGAGCCAGAAGGAGTAAGCGCCGCCGTAGAACTCCACCCAGACGTCAGCCCCACCGGGCAGCGCCCGAAAGTCCGGCATCACGTACGTACGTGTCGTCTCGACGACGGCCGGCGCGCCGACGAAGCGCGGCGGGCGCGCCGCCGGATACACCCATAGCGCGTTACGCGCTGCCGAATTGATAGGGGACATTCCTTTCACCACTACATTCTAACCGATGCCCCACGGATGCGAGCCGCATCAAAGTTCCGCCTCCCAGTAAGCCTCTTCGGCGGACGGCGGCGCCCTTCATGACGGGGCCGAGTAGTTTGTCAGGGCGGAATGCGAGTGTGCGCTCTGCGGCGGCGGACGCCGCCGGCCGGTCGGGCGGGAGGTTCGTCGTGAGCGTGCAAGCGGAAAGAAGTCGGGCGCGGCCGAGCGCAGACACCGGAGTGGCGGCGGAGGGTTACGCGGCGCGGGGCGGGGCGGGGCGGCAGGCTACTTAAGATCGACGATTATGTTGTCTGTGTTCTCCGCCACGTGATGCGGTTGTCAGTTCCTCGGCTCCCAACCCGGGGTCGGCCGCCGGCGTAACGGATCCCCATATAACTTGTCTCCGACATAACCCCTGAGGGCTGTTGTTACAAAAGCCCCTGTGCTACACTGCGCGACTTCCGTCTGAGCCTTCTCCGGCCGCCGGAACACTCACGCCGCACACCCCGACCCGTGCAACTGCCGGCGTAAACATCAGCCCCGTCCGTTCCCCAAGGAGTCTTGCACCCATGAGAAGACGCATGTTCCCCCTCGCCTTCGTCCTGACGGCGCTCCTCGCCTCGGCCGCTTTCGCGCAGGAAGCCAGGCCGGAGGCCGCGCCGGCCACGCCCGTGACTGCAGCTTCCCAACAACTCGATGTAGCACCCGGCAACCAGGAGGTGATTGACCTTTTGAAGGCCGGCATGAGCCCCGCCGTCGTCATCGCGAAGGTCAAATCTTCCTCCTCCAAGTTCGACACCAGCCCGGCAGCGCTCCAGTCTCTGAAGTCGGCCAGCGCAACTGACGAGGTCATCCTAGCCGTTATCGAGGCGGCCGCGCCCAAGAAGGATGGGCCGGTGCCCGCTACGGGGAAGCGGCGCGTGACGGACGAGCTGACGACGAAGTTCAGGGAGCTGCAGTCCTCGGTCGTCACCGTCTGGTCGGAGATCGGCCAGGGCACCGGCTTCATCTTCGACGACCGCGGGCTCGTGATGACGAACCAGCACGTCGTCGGCCCATCCGAGTACGTCTCGGTGCAGTTCGA
>DASVSK010000637.1:0-2490 GCA_036388135.1 Pyrinomonadaceae bacterium
GGCGTCCGACTTGACGCGGCCCGAGATGATCTTCATCACGTTGATGCGGCCGGCGAAGGGGTCGGCGATGGTGCGGAAGACGTAGGCCGAGAAGGGCTCCTCGGCGTGGTAGCCGCGCGTGACCTCGGCCGCGCCGTCGTCGAGGCTCGCCCTGCCGCGCTCGTTCTCGTGCGTGTCGGGCGCGGGCGCGTAGTCGAGCATGCCGTCGAGGAGCTGCTGCAACCCGGCGAGCGTCAGGCTTGAGACGGCGAAGACCGGGCAGAGGCGCGAGCCGGCGATGGCGCGGCTGATGTTGGGGATGATGTCCGACTCTTCGAGCGTGCCCGTCTCCATCCACTTCTCCATCAGCGAGTCGTCCGACTCGGCGATGACCTCGACCAGCCGCTCGCGCTCGCGCTCGTAGACCTCGCGCCCCGTCTCGGGGATGGGAATCTCTCTGGCCTTGCCCGCGGCGTCGAACTCGTAAGCCTTCTGGTGGACGACGTCGACCACGCCCTTGAAGTTGGCCTCCTGCCCGATGGGGAGCGTGAAGGGGACGATGGCGCGGCTGAAGGTGTGGCGCGCGCTGTCGAGCGCCGCGCCGAAGTCCGCCCGCTCCTTGTCGAGCTTGGTGATGACCATCATGCGCGGCGTGATGAACTCGTTGGCGTAGCCCCAGGTCTTCTCCGTGCCCACCTCGACGCCCGAGACGGCGTCGACGACGACGAGCGCGCAGTCGGCGACGCGCAGCGCGGGCCGCGCGTGCGGGACGAAGGCCGAGAAGCCGGGCGTGTCGATGAGGTTGACCTTGTGCTCGCGCCACTCGCAGTGCGCGAGCTGGTTGTTGAGCGTGATCTTGCGCGCGATGGAGTCCTCGTCGTGGTCGGTCGTGGTCGTGCCCTCGTCCACCTTGCCCCAGCGCGGGGTCGCGCCCGCGAGGTGCAGCAGCGAGCTGACGAGCTGCGTCTTGCCCGCGTGGCCGTGGCCGATAACTGCGAGGTTGCGAATCTGGCTGGTTGGGTAAGCTTTCATGGCTCCGGGTCGGACATCCTTTCGACAGGTCGGCGCGCGGGGTCGGACGGCGGAGATTGGGCCCCGCGGCGCCTCGGATTAGACGATTGCCTTGCGGGATAGAACTGCAAAAGTCGAGACCGTAATTTAAGCGACCGGGAGGCCGGATGGCAAGCCTCTGTGCGGCCGCGGGGGCGGGAATAAAAGGAGCCCGGCGGCGGGTTTCGGCCGCGCGGCGGCGCGGGAAATTAGCCGGAGGTTCGAGTCCGAACTCCGCGAGAAGTCGAACGGTGAAAGCGCCCGGGCGGCGGCAGGAGAAGAGGCGGGCGAGGGGCGAAGACCGCAAACCCACCACCCCCCAAACTCCGCGCGCTATTTTTCGTATTAACGTGTGATGAAAAAGAGGAAGAGGGAAAACTGGCCGGAAGTGTTAGAAGTCTCTAGAGGAGAATCAATGTCGAACAGTAAATATATGCTCGCGGGGCTGGCGCTGCTCGCCCTGCTGTTGTTTATCGGCGTCGGCGTCGCCTACGCCAACATCAACTACACGCAGGAGGGGACGGTCAAGGTCGTCACCTATTTCGGCCGCATCGAGCGTGTCTACAGCCCCGAGGACGGCTGGTTCACGACGCTCGCGCCGGGGCGCAGCGCCTACGAGGTCAACATCAAGTCCTTCACCGAGGCGGCCCCCGTCCGCGTGACGAGCAAGGACAACGCCGCGCTCCAGGTCGAAATCTCCGTCACGGCTTTCACAGACCCGCAGCACGTCGGCGATTACGTGCGCAAGTACGGCTTCGACGAGGCGCAGCGCCACACGCGCCGCAACCAGATTCTGCACGGGCTCATCCAGACCGAGGCGCGCAACGCCTTCGCCGAGTACGGGGCCTACGAGATTTACGCCAACCAGGAGAGCATCCAGAAGCGCATTCTCGAAACGCTGAGGCCGCAGCTCGCCAGCCAGCTCCAGCTCATCACCGAGTCGGTGCAGATAGGCAACCCCGACTTCCTCGACGACCGCATCGAGGCCGCGGCGTCGGGCGTCGTCGCCAACGAGAAGCAGAAGCAGGCCGAGGAGGCGCGGCTCGAAGCCGCCAAGATCGCCGCGCAGACCAAGCAGATCGAGGCGCTGACCTACGCCAACCCCGCGCTGCTCGACATCAAGAGGCTTGAGATGCAGCTCGAAATCGAGCGCGCGCGCGCCGACGGCATCCGGAACCACCAGGGGCCGCTGACGATCATGTACGGCGGCGGCGCGGGCGTGCAGGTGCAGGTGCCCGCGGGGAGGTGAGGCAAGCGATGAGGTTTCTCGCCTTCGTCTGGGTCGCGGTCGAGCTGTTGCAGCTCGCCGTCATCGCCGCCCTCGTCGTCAACCAGCGCAAGCTGGAGCGCAGGCTCCGCGAGTCGTACCTCTTCGAGGAGCGCCCGCCGCGCTCGGTCACGGAGGGCTGAGCGGCCTGCGCGCCGCCCGTCGTCCCGGCAGGCTTTGAAGCGCCACCGCGG
>DASVSK010000638.1:0-2259 GCA_036388135.1 Pyrinomonadaceae bacterium
GCCGTGGAGGTAGACGAGCAGGTCGCGTGACCCGCCGGGCGACGGCGGCGCGTAGTGTCGAACGCGCAGGGGAGCGGCCTCGCCGGGAATTTCAAAGTCGCGGACGGGGCCGACGCGCGTGGGCTCGCCGCCGTAGATGAGCACCTCGCGGCGGAAGCGGGCGCGCGCCGCGACCGGGTCGGGCTCGCAGAGGCCGTGGCGCGTGCGCCTGCGGTTGACGGCCAGCAAGAGTTGCAGGCACGGGTCGAGCCGCTGCCCGTCGACCTCAAGCGGCGGCCGGCGCGAGAGCCCGAGCTGCGCGCGCGCCGGAAGACGGCCCAGCGCGCGGCCGGCGAAACCCTGTAGACGCTCTTTGAGTGTGATCTCCGTGTCCGTCATCTAATCCCGCCCGTTCAGCTCTGTCGAAGGCGCGGCGCGCCCGTCAGGTACTCGGCCGGGTCGAGTCGCGCGACGCGGCGTCGGAAGCGCCAGGTGAAGTCGGGCCACAGCGTCGAGTTGCGCCCCGTGCGGTCGAGGTACCAGCTCGCGCACCCGCCCGAAGTCCACACCGTCCCCTCCATGCGCCGCTCCACCTCGCGGACGTATGCGTCCTGCGCCTCGGGGCGCGGCTCAATCGTCTCGACGCCGTGCCGCTCCATGTAGCCGAGCGCGTTCATGAAGAACTCTATCTGCGCCTCTATCATGTAGACGACCGAGGTGTGGCCGAGCCCCGTGTTCGGCCCGAGCAGGATGAAGAGGTTGGGGAAGCCGCTGACGGTCGTGCCGAGGTGCGCGCGCGGGCTCCCCTTCCACGCCGCTTCGAGCGTCACGCCGCCGCGGCCGCGGACGCGCCCCGCGAGCGGCTGGTCGGTCACGCGGAAGCCCGTGCCGAAGATGATGGTGTCGACCTCGCGCTCCGCGCCGTCGACGCCGACGACCGAGTGCCCGCGCACCTCGGCGACGGCCTCGGTCACGAGCTCGACGTTGGGGCGCGCGAGCGCGGGCAGGTAGTCGTTCGAGACGAGTATGCGCTTGCAGCCGATCTCGTAACGCGGCGTGAGCTTGTCGCGCAGGGCGGGGTCGGGCACCGAGCGCTCCATGTGGCGCAGCGCGACGCGGCGGATGAGCCGCGACATGCGCAGGTGCCGGAAGCCGAAGACGAACAGCTCGCGGAAGGCGTAAATCGCCAGGCGCTCGGCGCGCTGGAGGGCGGGGAAGCGGCGGAACATGCGCCGCTCGCGCTCCGACAGCACGCGGTCTGTGCGCGGCATGACCCAGGCCGGCGTCCGCTGGAAGACGTGGAGCCGCTCGACGAGCGGCTGTATCTCGGGGATGAACTGGACGGCCGACGCGCCCGTCCCGACGACGGCGACGCGTCTGCCCTTCAGGTCGTAAGAGTGATCCCAGCGCGCCGAGTGGAACGACTTGCCCTCGAAGTTCTCAAGGCCGGGCAGGGCGGGCACGCGCGGCTCGCTCAGCGCGCCCGAGGCCATGACGAGCACCGAGGCCGTGTACTCGCCCTGCGAGGTCTCGACGCGCCAGAGCCGTGCGCCCTCGTCCCACGCGGCGTCGCGCACCTCGTGCCGGAAGCGTACGTGCGGCAGGACGCCGAAGTCGCGCGCGCAGCGGCGCAGGTAGTCCTGGATTTCCGGCTGCCGGGAGTAGCTGCGCGTCCAGTCGGGGTTCGGCGCGAAGGAGAAGGAGTAGAGGTGCGACTGCACGTCGCAGGCGCAGCCGGGGTAGCTGTTGTCGCGCCACGTCCCGCCGACGTCCGCCGCGCGCTCGAAGATGAGGAAGTCCTCCTCGCCGCGCCGGCGGAGCCGTATCGCCGCGCCGAGCCCCCCGAAGCCGCTGCCGATGATGGCGACGCGCGCCTGGCGCGCCTCGGCCCCGGGCCCGGCGCGCGTCACCTCTGTGTGTTCTCTCATTCCGGTGGTCGGCGCGGGACGTCGAACGACAGGGGACGACGCGCGCGTGCGGGGATTATAGCGGACGTCAACGGCCCGAAGAATTCGGCGCGCGCCGGGGGCGTCCGCCGGGGCTTAAATTTCTACACCGCCGCGAAGCATTTCCGTTAATAAAAGTCTGTAGACACGGCGAGAGTTCGAGGCGAGTCGAGACCGGAGGGGGCATCTATGTCAACGGGCACGGGAGGCGGGAGGGCGCACAGCGCGCCGTGGGACTGTGTGCTGTCGAAGGAGGAAGAGGGCGAGTGCCGCGCGGGCGGCCGACCGGCGTCCGACCGGGAGCACTTCGAGATACTCTGCCTGTGCCTGATTC
>DASVSK010000639.1:0-2765 GCA_036388135.1 Pyrinomonadaceae bacterium
GCGTGGGGCGCGAGTCTGACTCGCGCCCCACGCCTTTTACATCGAGCTTCGGGTCTAACGTTACGGCTGCGTCGCGGAGGAGACCTTGGTGCCGTCGCCGGGCGTGCCCGTAAGGCCGCGGTTGACGAGCACGCGCACTTCGGCGCGGCGGTTCTCGGCGCGACCCTCGCGCGTCTTGTTATCCGAGACGGGGTTCGCCGCGCCGTAGCCGAACGGCGTCAGGATGCGGCGGAGCGGAATCTGGTGATTCTCGACGAGGTAGCGCACGACCGACTCGGCCCGGCGCTCGCTGAGCTGGCGGTTGACGTTCTTGTCGCGCGACTCGTAGGCGTAGCCGGTCACCTCGATGAGGAAGCCCTTGGCGGTCTTCGCGTAAGCGGCGACCTGGTCGAGCGAGGTCTTGGCCTCGGGCGTCAGCACGGCGCTGCGCAGCTTGAAGTTGACGTTGATGCTCTGCTCGGGCGTGTAGTCGTCGATGGCGTTGATGCGCTCGTTGGCGACCTGGACGCCCTGCACGGCGCGGTCGGCCTGCTCCTGCGCGGCGACGGCACCGCCCGCGGCGGCGTTCGAGACGGCGGCCAGCTCTTCCAACTGGCCCGACATGCGCTGCGCGTTCTGCTCGGTCTCGGCCAGCCGGCCCTCGGCCGTGCCGACTCGGTTCTCGACGGGGACGATGTTGGCTTCGAGCGTGCGCGCGGCGCGCAGGTCGGCGTCGGTGAAGCGCACCTTGTCGGCGACGAGGTTGCCGGAGGCGTCGCCGCGCCCCTCGACCTCGACGTGGAGGCCGCGCGTGACGGACGTCAGCGCGTACTTCGTCCCGCCGCCGAGGAAGCCGCCCTTGGTCTTGACGCTCGTGCGGTCGTTCAGGACGACGGTCGTCTGCGCGCCGGTCGCGTGGTCCTGGACGACGAACGAGTCGGAGCCGCGGCGCACGACCGCGCCCTTCAGCTTCGCCTTCTGACCCGAGGCGACGGTCGCGCGCGTGCCCGCCTGAGCCGCGCCGCCCTGCGTCGTGCCGCCCTGCGCGAGCGCCGAAGGCGTCAGCGCGAGCGCCAGCGCGCAGCCCGTCACAAAGGTGCGTAGTGTGTTTGAAGTCTTCATGATGTTATCCCTCTCCATCGGAATGCCGGATTGTGATTTCACTGCGACCTTGAGACAACGGCGTGAGTCCTACGGCGAGGCGCTTTACAGACACTTGTCGGGTTGTCGGGGCAGTGACGTTAGTTCGCTGAGACGATACGCGGAAACCCGCCCGCCGATGGTTGCAATCGGGTTGCGAGCGGGTTGTAAAAACAGTAGACAGTAGACAGTAGTCAGTAGTCAGTAGAAAACTCAAAGGCGGCGCTCCCGGCTTACGACCGGGACGCGCCGTCCTTTTTTTCCTACTGACTACTGACTACTGTCTACTGACTACCGTCTACTTCCTGTCCTTGAACTGGTCGTAGAGCATGGTGTGGCGGCTTACGAGGGGGATGAGGCGGCCGTTGATGAAGAGGTGGCGGACGCGCGTGCGGGCTTCGAGGATGTCGCCGTCGGTGAGGACGAGGTTGGCTATCTTGCCCTGCTCGATGGAGCCGACGCGGTCGGCGACGCCGAGGATTTGCGCCGGGTAGAGCGTGACGGCCTTGAGCGCCTCGGCGCGCGGCAGGCCGTGGGCGGCGGCCATCCCGGCGTGGAACGGCAGGTCGCGGACGTGCGCGCCCGAGTCGCCCGTCGAGATGCAGAAGCGGACGCCGGCCGCCTGCAACTTCGACGCGTTCTCGAAGAGCGAGTCGTAGGGGTCGTCCTCGCGCAGCGGCATGTTGAGCACGCTGTCGAGGATGACGGCGACGTCCCTCTCCTTCAAAAACTGCGCGGCCTTCCAGGACTCGCTGCCGCCGAGGATGACGGGCTTGAGCTTCATCTCGTCGGCGAAGCGGACGGCGGCGCGCATGTCGCGGTCCCGCTCGGCGCGGAAGATGACGGGGCGCTCGCCGCGCGCGTAAGGGACGAGCGCCGCGAGTTTCAAATCGGAGACGGGGCGCGGCACCGACTTCGGGTCTTTGGCGTAGGCGTCCTGCGCGCGCCCGTAGGCCGCGGCGTCGCGGAACATGCGGCGCAGCTCTTCGACGCGCCGGTCGCGCTGCGCGAGCGCGTCCTGCGAGACGCCCTGCTGCGCGGCGAGCAGCGCGGCGAAGCCGCCCCCGCCGCCGCCGACGCGCGGGAAGTCTATGACGAGCGCGGCCGTCGGCGCGACGGCCATCTCGCGCGGGCTCGACCCGGCGAGGTTGATGAAGGCCGCCTGACCCGAGATGACGCCGCCCGACGGCAGCGAGAGGACGGAGGTCACGCCCTCGACACGCGTGACGGCGACGTGCGAGCTGTGCGGGTTGATGGCCCAGACCGCCGCGGCGTTCGGGTTCATCTCGCCCAACTCCTGCGTGTCCATCGTGCCGGGCGCGCCGCTGGGGATTTCGGCCAGCCCCATGTTGGTGCCGAGGTCGATCATGCCGGGGTAGACGGTCAGGCCGCGCGCGTCTATCTCCTGCGCGCCGGCCGGGGCGTTGACGCCCGCGCCGACGGCCGTGATGCGACCGCCGGCGATGACGACCGTGCCGCCCTCGATGTCCGCGCCCGAGACCGTGACGACGCGCGCGTTGCGTATGACGTAGGTCGGCGCGGGCGTGTTCGTCATCGACGCGTCAGTCCGGTCGGTGTCCTGCGCGAGCGCGGGGCGGGCGTGCGGGAGCGCGAGGAGGGCGAAGGCGAGCGCGGCGCTCGTCAGG
>DASVSK010000640.1:0-4258 GCA_036388135.1 Pyrinomonadaceae bacterium
CTCGACGAGTTCCAGCCACTCGCCCATCAGCGCGTCTTCCGTCTCGCGCGTCGTCTCCTGCTCGAAGAAGACCGCGCCCGCCGCGCCGAGCGGCACCAGCGGGTAGCGCTCGCGCAGGAAGTTCAGAGCCTCGCCGTCGAAGTATTCGAGCGCCCGCGCGTCGAGCCCTCCCCCGCCCCGCGCCTGCGGACTCCCCTGTGACGCGCGGGACTTGAGCGAGCGCCCGCGAGCGTCGCGGACGAAGGCGAGAAGCCGTTCCTCCGACTTGAAGAAGACGACGCCCGAGAGGACGCCCTCGGGCTGCGGGAGCAGGGCGAGTTCGACCTCCGTGATGACGCCGAGCGTGCCCTCGCTGCCGACGAAGAGGTCTATCAAGTCCATCCCCGGCGCGACGAAGTAGCCGGCGGCGTGCTTGCGCGTCGCGGGCATCGTGTAGGTCGGCAGGCGCGCCTCGATGTGGCGGCCGCCGCCGAGCGGGAGTCGCACGCCGCCGTCCGCGCCCGCGAACAGCTCGCCGCGCCGGATGTCCAACAGGTCGCCCGTCGTCAGCGCGACCTTGAGCGCGCGCACGTAGCCGCGCGTCGGGCCGTACTTGAAGGTGCGCGCGCCCGAGGCGTTGGTCGCCACCGTGCCGCCGAGGTGGCAACTCCCCTCGGTCGGGTCGGGCGGGTAGAGCAGGCCCCGCGCCTTCGCCTCGCGCTGGAAGTCGGAGAGGACGACGCCCGCGCCGGCGGTCGCCCAACCGCCGGCCAACGTCTCGCGCACGAACTCGCCCACGCGGTTCAGCCTCGCGGTCGAGAGCACGACGCCGCCGTTCGGCACGCGCCCGCCGACGACGCCCGTGCCCGCGCCCGCGACCGTGACGGGCGTGCGCTCGTGCGCCGCCGCCGCGAGGGCGCGCGCCACGTCTTCCGCGCTCTCCGGGAAGAGCACGCGCTCGGCCCGCCCGCCCGACGTGTTGCTCGCGTCGGCGAGGTAGGATTGAATCTCGTCCTGTTCGGTCTTTATCAGCATCGGGTGAGCGCGCGGCTACTCGGCCGCCGTGGCCTGCGCCGCGGCGGGCGCGCCCGCGGGGTTGAGCGCCACGTAAATCTCCGACTCCTCGTCTTCGCCCTGCATGACCTCGTTCCCGCGGTAGGCGAAGCCGAGCTTCAGCAGCACGCGGCGCGAGGCTCCGTTCTCGGGCGCGATGCTGGCGACGACCTCTTTGAAGCCGTAACGCTCGAAGCCGTGGCGGAGCACGGCCGGCGTGATCTCGCTCGCGTAGCCGCGCCCCCAGCGGTCGCGCCTGAACATGTAGCCGAAGTCTATCTCGCCCGACCACGGCAGCAGCGCGAACCCGCAACTCCCGACGGCGAGGCCGCCCTCTCGCTCGACCACGGCCCAGCGGCTGTAGCCGCGCGCCCGGTAGCTCTCGTTCAGGCGCGTGATCCACTCGCGCACGCGCGCGACGTCCTCCCAGGGCTTGCCGACGTCCACGTAGCGCATCACCTCGGCGTCGCCCATCAGCTCGAAGAGGGCGTCGGCGTCGTCCGGCTTCCACTCGCGCAGCGCGAGCCTTTCGGTTTCGAGGATGTGGGTCACGGCGGCACTCCGGCTCAGCTCATTTGCAGCTCGCGGTCGCGCAGGTACTTGATGCGGTCGCGCATCTCGGCGGCGCGCTCGAACTCCAGGTTCTTGGCGGCGGCGCGCATCTCGTGTTCGAGGCGGGCGATGGTCGCCTCGATGTTGGCGGCCGTGTAGTCCTCCATCGATTCGAGTTCGAGCGGCACCTTGAAGTAGTCGGCCTCGTAGGCGGTGACGAGCGTGGACTCGATGGACTTGATGATGGTCTGCGGCGTGATGCCGTGCTCGCGGTTGTACTCCTGCTGGATGACGCGCCGGCGCTCGGTCTCGCCGACGGCGCGCTTCATCGAGTCGGTCATCTTGTCGGCGTAGAGGATGGCCGTCCCGTTGACGTTGCGCGCGGCGCGCCCCATCGTCTGGATGAGCGACGACTCGGAGCGGAGGAAGCCCTCCTTGTCGGCGTCGAGGATGGCGACGAGCGAGACCTCGGGGAGGTCGAGCCCCTCGCGCAGGAGGTTGATGCCGACGAGCACGTCGAACTCGCCGCGGCGCAGGTCGCGCAAGATACGGATGCGCTCCAGCGTCTCGATGTCCGAGTGGAGGTAGCGGACGCGGACGCCGACCTCGGCGAAGTACTCGGTCAGGTCCTCGGCCATCTTCTTAGTCAGCGTGGTGACGAGGACGCGCTCGCCCCGCTCGGCGCGCGCGCGGCACTCGCCGAGCAGGTCGTCTATCTGACCCTTGACGGGGCGTATCTCGACGGGCGGGTCGGTCAGGCCCGTCGGGCGGATGATCTGCTCGACCACCTCGCCGCCGGTGCGCGTCAGCTCGTAAGGGCCGGGCGTGGCCGAGACGTAGATGGTCTGCCCGACGCGCGCCTCGAACTCCTCGAAGTTGAGCGGGCGGTTGTCCATCGCGCTGGGAAGGCGGAAGCCGTACTCGACGAGCGTGCGCTTGCGCGACTGGTCGCCGTTGAACATGCCGCGTATCTGCGGGACGGTCTGGTGCGACTCGTCGATGACGACCATCGAGTTGTCGGGCAGGTAGTCGAGAAGCGTCGGCGGCGGCGAGCCCGGCGGCTTGCCCGTCAGGTGGCGCGAGTAGTTCTCGATGCCGCGGCAGAAGCCCATCTCCTTAATCATCTCAAGGTCGTACATCGTGCGCTGGTGGAGGCGCTGCGCCTCGACGAGCTTGCCCTCGCGGACGAGCTGCGGCTCCCACCACTCCAGCTCGTCGCGGATGGTCTTGATGGCGCGCTTGACCGTCGTCTTCGGCATCACGTAGTGCGTCTTCGGGTAGATGGGCAGCCGCGAGGTGTGCTTCTCAAGCACCTCGCCGAGCAGCGGGTCGATGGTCGAAATCGAATCGACCTCGTCGCCCCACAGCTCGATGCGGTACGCCTGATCCTGGTAAGAGGGGTAGACCTCGACCGTGTCGCCGCGGACGCGGAAGGAGCCGCGGTCGAACTCGACGTCCGAGCGCTCGTACTGAAGCTCGACCAGGCGCTGCAACAACTGCTCGCGCGTCGTCTTCATCCCCGGCTCGACGAAGAGGATCATGTTGTAGTAGGCGTCGGGGTCGCCGAGGCCGTAGATGCAGGAGACGGAGGCGACGACGATGACGTCCCGCCGCTCGAAGAGCGCGCGGGTGGCGGAAAGGCGCAGGCGGTCGATCTCCTCGTTGATCGTCGCCTCCTTCTCGATGTAGGTGTCGGAGGCCGGGACGTACGCCTCGGGCTGATAGTAGTCGTAGTAGGAGACGAAGTACTCGACCGAGTTCTCGGGGAAGAACGACTTGAACTCCTGGTAGAGCTGCGCGGCGAGCGTCTTGTTGTGCGCGATGACGAGCGTCGGGCGCTGCGTGCGCTCGATGACGGTGGCGACCGAGAAGGTCTTGCCCGAGCCGGTGATGCCGAGCAGAACCTGGTCCTTCGCGCCCTCGTCGAGCCCGCGGACGAGCGCCTCGATGGCGGCCGGCTGGTCGCCCTGCGGCTGGAATTCGGAGCGGAGTTTGAACTTCATAGTGAATGGTAAATGGTAAATGGTAAATGGTGAAAAGACAAAGCGGGTCTTCTCACCATTCTCCACTCACCATTTACCATTCACTAGGCGGGCGTGGGCTGGCTGCTGCTGATCTGGTAGATGGCCTCCATCACGGCCGAGCGGACTTCCGTGGGGAGCGAGCCGCGGACGGCGAGGCGGCGGAAGGCGGGCAGTATCTCCTTCTGGCCGGAGAGCGCGAGCAGCTTGACGACGGCGAGGCGCACCTCGTTGCTCGGGTGCCCCTCGATGGCGCGCACGAGCGGCTGCACCTCGCCCGCCTTCGCCATCAGGAAGAGCAGCGAGAAAGCCTCGTAGGTCTTCTCGCGGCTCTCGCCCGTGAGCTGCGAGATGGACTCGCCCGCGAGCCCCGAGGCGGAGATGGCCGCGCCTATCTCGCGGCGGCGCTCGGGCGTGGCCTCGCGCAGAGCGCGCGTGAAGGACTCCGCGCGGTCGGCCCTCAGCTCGTAGAGGGCGCGTGCGGCCGCGCCGCGCACTTCCCTGGAAGAGTCGTCGAAGCCCGCGCAAATCTGCTGGAAGGCTTCGTCCGTGTCCACGTGGGACAGCTCGATGATGGCGGCGGCGCGTTCGCTCGCGTCCTCGCTGGCGAGGCGCTGCTGGATTGAGGCCGGGACGGACGAGTGCTCGTCGAA
>DASVSK010000641.1:0-6078 GCA_036388135.1 Pyrinomonadaceae bacterium
CGCGTCGAAGTTTTTCCGCACCGCGCGCAACCGAACACGTCCACCGAGGCTTCGTCTCTTTTCCGTCTCGCTCCTTTGTCCGGCGTCGCGCGCGGGTGTTAAGATACGCCCACAGGGTTTCGGACGAGCGCCGTCCACTGACCTCATCCGGCACGGAAAATAATATCGGAGAAGCGAGATCGGAAGATGAAAGACTACAACGATTTTTTTGACGAGATGATCGACGTCGACGACGAGGCCGAGGTCGAGGACGAAGAGTTTCCCGACGAGGACGAGGAGTACGAGGGGGACGACGACGACGAGGAGGAGGACGAGGAGGGCGAGGACGACCTCACGGCGGTCGTCCGCACGGCGGTGCTCCGGAAGAACGACATGCTGGCGCTGCTCTCGCTCAAGGCGACGTCCGACGGCAGCCAGATCATCCGCCTCGACCCGCGCCACAGGCTCCCCACCATGCAGCGTTACGAGACCGAGGATGAGGCGCACAAGTGGTTCACGCGCAGCCTCACCACCAGCCGCAAGAACGGCTGGGCGGTCGTCTACGACGGCACGCCGCTGGTCGGCTAGCGGTCGGAAGTTAGTTAAAGGCTTGAGGCTAGTGACGAGCGGGACGCTTTCACTAGCCTCTTTTCTATTTTGAAGCGACGACTCGACCGACCGCGGGGAACGACGATTCTAATCACGGGCGCGACGTGGACTACCGGCGGGGAGTCGATTAGCGTCGGCGCTGTTCGCGCGCGAGCATGGGGCGGCCTTCGTGGGCGAGTGAAGGGGGACGACGATGAAGGCGATTCGGGTTAGGGAGTTCGGCGGGCCGGAGGTTTTGCGGCTTGAGGACGTGACGGAGCCGCGGCCGTCGGCGGGGCAGGTCGTCGTGCGCGTGCGCGCGGTCGGAGTCAACCCCGTGGACACGTACATCAGGGGCGGCGTCCACGCCGTCAGGCCGCCGCTGCCTTACACGCCGGGGCTCGACGCGGCGGGCGAGGTCGAGGCCGTAGGCGAGGGCGTCACGCGGCTCTCGGCCGGGCGGAGGGTCTACGTGGCCGGGAGCGTGACCGGCACTTACGCCGAGCTGGCGCTCTGCGAAGAGTCGCAGTGTCACCCGCTGCCGGAGCGCGTCTTATACACGCAGGGCGCGGGCGTCAACACGCCTTACGCGACCGCCTACCGCGCGCTCTTCCAGAGGGCGCAGGGGAGGCCGGGCGAGACCGTCCTCGTACACGGGGCGAGCGGCGGCGTGGGGACGGCAGCCGTGCAACTGGCGCGCGCCGCGGGTATGCGCGTCGTGGGCACCGCGGGGACGGAGGAGGGGCGACGGCTCGCGCTTGAGCAGGGCGCGCACCACGTGCTCGACCACGGCGAGCCCGACTACCTCGAACGTCTCGCGGGGCTGAGCGGCGGGCGCGGCGTGGACGTCATCCTTGAGATGCTCGCCAACGTGAACCTCAACAAAGACCTCGAAGTGCTGGCGAAGGGCGGGCGGGTCGTCGTCGTCGGGTCGCGCGGGACGGTTGAAATCAACCCGCGCCTGGCGATGACGCGCGACGCGGCGATTCTCGGCATGACGCTTTTCAACATCTCGCCGCAGGAGTCGGCGAGCATCCACGCGGCGCTCGGCGCGGGGCTCGAAGCCGGGACGCTGCGCCCCGTCGTCGGCCGCGAGCTGCAGTTGTCGGAGGCGGCGCGCGCGCACGAAGAGGTCTTGAAGCCCGGCGCTTACGGGAAGATAGTCCTGATTCCGTAGATTGATTCGACCGCAGAGACGCGGAGGCGCTGCTAATTGGAATTAGCAGCGCCTCCGCGTCTCTGCGGTCTGTAGTTTTCCGAGGCCGCCGCTCAGGCGACGAAGACGCGTTTGCCGTTGGGCTGCGAGTTCGCCGCGCGGGCGGGCGAGGTGAGCGCGCCGTAGGTCTCGGCGATGATCTTCTCCGCGCCGTCGGAGTTGACCGGCTTGGAGAAGAAGTAGCCCTGCCCGTTCTCGCAGCCGAGCTTTTGCAGGATGACGAGCTGCTCGTTGGTCTCGACGCCCTCGGCGACGACGTCCATGCCGAGGTTCTGCGCGAGCACGACGATGGTGCGGACGATCTCGACGTTCTCGTTGTTCTCCGACATCCGCGTGACGAACGAGCGGTCGATCTTCAGCGTGTCGATGGGGAAGCGGTGGAGGTAGCTCAAAGACGAGTAGCCGGTGCCGAAGTCGTCGATGGCGAGCTTGACGCCGAGGCTGCGGAGCTGGCGCAGCATGTCGGTCGCCGTGTCGATGTTCTCCATGACGACCGACTCGGTGATTTCGAGCTTGACCGACTGCGGCTTGACGCCCGTCTCCTGGAGGATGTCGGCGAAGGAGCTGATGAGCGCATTCTGGCTGAACTGCTTGCTCGACAGGTTGACGGTGATGAAGAGCGGGTGGTCGAGCGGGAACATCTTCTGCCAGCCGTTCATCTGGCGGCACGCCTCGCGCATGACCCACTCGCCGAGCGGGACGATCATCCCCGTCTCCTCGGCCACTGGGATGAAGTCCATCGGCGAGATGAAGCCGCGCTCCGGGTGCTGCCAACGCACCAGCGCCTCGAAGCCGCGCAGGCGGAAGTTGTCGAGCGCGACGATGGGCTGGTAGTGGAGGATGAACTCCTCGCGCTCCAGCGCGCGCCGCATGTCGGTCTCCATCTGGAGGAGGTTGATGGCGCGCGCGTGCATCGCCTTGTCGAAGATTTCGTAGCGCGCCTTGCCCAGAGACTTGGCGCGGTACATCGCCGTGTCGGCGTCGCGCAGGATGTCCTCGGCCCTCTCGTAGCCGGTGGCCGACGGCGCGATGCCCATGCTGACGGTGGTGAAGACCTCGCGCCCGCTCAGGGTGAAGGGGATCGAAAGCTCCTGCTTGACGCGCTCGGCGACCTGGACGGACTCGGTCTCGTCCGCGATGTCCTCGATGAGCACGGTGAACTCGTCGCCGCCGAGGCGCGCGACCGTGTCGCCGGGGCGCAGGTTCTTCTTGAGCCGGTCGGCGATGCCGACGAGGAGCTGGTCGCCGATGGTGTGGCCGAGCGAGTCGTTGATGACCTTGAAGCGGTCGAGGTCGAGGTAGAGCACCGCGAACTTCGTCGTCTTGTTGCGGCGCGAGCGCGCGATGGCGAGCTTGAGGTGGTCCATGAAGAGCGCGCGGTTCGGCAGGCCCGTCAGCGCGTCGTGGAAGGCGTCGTGGTGGAGCTGCTGCTCGGCCAGCTTGCGGTCGGTGATGTCCTGAATCTGGAAGATGAGGTGGACGCTCTTCGAGTACTGGTCGCGCACGAGCGAGACGCTCCAGTGAACCCAGACCTCGTGGCCGGACTTGTGTATGTAGCGCTTCTCCATCTGCGACGCATGCACCTTGCCCTTGAGCAGTTGGCCGATGTTGGAGAGCGCCGTCGGCAGGTCGTCCGGGTGCGTGACCGAGAGGAAGTCCGTGAGCAGAAGCTCCTTCTCGGTGTAGCCGAGGATGTGGCACATGCTGCGGTTGACCTGAAGCCAGCGCCCCTCGGTCGAGACTAGGGCCATGCCGATGGCCGCGTAGTCGAAGGCCGAGCGGAAGCGGTCGCCCTCGTTGAGCGTCGCGCGCGATTCGGTCTCCGCGCCGGCCGCCTCTCGCTCCGCGCCGCCCGCCAGCCTCGCGCGCAGCGCCGTGCCGACGATGCACGCCAGCGCGGCCACCGAGACCGAGACGCCGAGCCCCGCCATGCGGACGCCGACCGCGGCGGCGAGCGCGGCGGCGACGGCCGCGGCGTTCCCGACTATCTGCCAGAAGAAGAGGCGCGCGCCGTCGCGCCACGCCGAGAGGTTCATGCGGTATGAGCCGCCGAAGGCCGCGACCCCCGCCTTGACGAGCGAGACGGCCAGCACCGCCGCGCAGACCGCGTTGAGCGTGGCCGCCGTGAGCCCGCCCGCGGTCAGCTCCGTCAGAGGGCCCGCCGTCAGCCTGAGCGTCCAGACGACGAGCGTGGCGGCGACCGCCGCCACCGCGCCGCGGAAGGCGACGGCCAGCGGCCCGTGCGGCTGGCCCAGCGCCGCGCAGAGCGCGACCGACGCGGCCAGGAGCACGCCGACCTCGCCGTCGAAGAGCAGCATCGAGAGGAAGACGAACCCCTCGGCTACGGGGAAGTGCCAGCCGCCCGCGGGGGGCGCGTCGAAACGCGCGGAGACCTGCACGGCGAGCACCGCCAGCAGCAGCACGGGGAAGCCGAGCTGCGCCAGCGGCAGGCCGAAGGCGGCCAGGAGCACGGCGGCCGCGCCCGCGGCGGCGACCGCGTTCACGAACTGCTTTGGGAAACGCTGCCCTTCGTTGATCTCTATGGTCATGTTCTTAGGAGAAAATTCCCGTCGGTTCTTAAGAGGGCGTCCTGGTCGGCGTCAAGGGCGTCGCCCGGGGGCGGGGCGGCCTGCTTCCGCCGTCTGAAGTCAATTTCGGTGCCAGAAGGCTGCCGCGGTTCCGCGCTCAAATAGTCGGCGAAAAACCGTTCAGGCCGGGACGCGGTTTCGAGCGGACGTGCGGCGCTCGGTCAGGGTGACGGACGTGTGTCGAGCAATCTGACGGCGTGACTTATGCTCTGGTCAGTCTGCTTACGGGGCGTGAGTCTTTGGTAAGACGCTCAGGAAACCTTCGAGCGTGTCGCCGTTAGGGGAGCTTGGAATCGGGCGTCAGCGGCGACCGAACACCCGCATTTCATCCTAGCATACGGGTTCGGGGTTTGAGGAGAAGTTTTTTTGAACGCCGAACGACGAGCTGAAAGTCGTTTGTATTCAACTCACCGTTCGGCGTCCGTCACACACCTTTTCTTAGAATCCGCCGGCGGTCTGCCAGGCGTAGTAGAGCCCGAAGAGGACGCTCGCGCCGCCCGCGAGCAGGCGGACGGGCGTGTCCACGTGCCGGAAGCGCGCGGCTGTGAGCGCGAAGGGCAGGCCGATGACCGCGCTCATCAAGACCATCCCCCCGACCGACCCGACGCCGAAGATCAGGAGGTAGGCGAACCCCAGCAGGCGCGACCCGCCGCGCATGACCTCGGTCAGCACGAACAGGGTCAGCGCCGCGGAACCGGCGAGCCCGTGGACGACGCCGACCGCGAAGGGACGCCAGCCACGGAGCCCGCCGTGGCGCGCGTGCGAGGGCGCGTGCGGCCCCTCGGCGGCGTGCGCGTCGGCGGGGCCGTGGAAGTGCAGGTGCGTGTGCGCGTGCCCGCCGTCGTGCGCGTGCCCGTGGACGTGTACGTCGCGCCGCCCGCGCAGGACGAGGTAGAGGACGCGCGTGCCGAGCAGCACTATCATCAGCGCGACCGCGAGTTCGAGCGCGACGCGGACGCCTTCGGGGATGGCGACGCGCAGGACGATGAGCAGGCCGCCCACCGCGAAGAGCGAAGCCGTGTGCCCCAGCCCCCACAGCCCCCCGACCGCGGCCGAGCGCCAGACCGAGCGGTGCTCGCTGACGACCGTGGTGACGGCGACGAGGTGGTCGGCCTCGGTCGCGTGCTTCAGCCCGAGCACGAAGCCGAGCCCGAGCAGGGGGAGGGCGGAGTCCATGCCGTCATCTTATACCCTGCCGCCGGTCGAAGTAAGCACGGAGCTGAGCCGAACCGTTTGCGCCCTGCCGGAAGTCGACGCGCGCGAATCTCCGAGACCGGGAACGGTTCAAACTGACGGCCCGCCAGTCTCAGCCTGACCGACATCCCTGACCTGTCGAATCGCGCGCCGGCCGGTAACAGCCAAACTTCCCCGCAAAACCGAGACGTCGGCGCGCGCCGCGGCCGGGCACGACGGTTGCCGAAGGAGGCGACAGTCCGGCGGTAGTCTTTCTCTATAGCCTGCCGCCGCGGGTGGTTTGAAAAAGTCGGCGTCTGAATGGGCCGCATCTTTGCCCTGCTTTTGGGAAAGAGAAGTCAGATGAGAACGACACGCAAGACGAGAAGCTACGCGGGATTCGTCAGGCTCTGCTCGGCGGCGCTGGCGGCCGTGCTGCTCGCGTCGCCAGTGGCCGCCGCGGGTGGGCACTCGGGACGCACGCGCGGCGGCGCGCGGCCGGGCCCCGACCACACGCGGCGCGACAAGGTCTCG